>JBGTJP010000151.1:0-19902 GCA_041745075.1 Pyrinomonadaceae bacterium
TCTTTGATCGGAAATTTCGAAATGATCGCAACGCCGTTGTACGATTTTTCGCCCATGAATGCCGACTCGAAACCAGCATCCTTGAATGCCGCCGCCGGAAAGTTTTCGTCCACCGTCTTCGTTTCCTGAAAACAAACGACATCTGCCCCGGTATCAGCGAGCCATTGCAGCATCATTTCCATCCGGATATTTATGGAGTTCACGTTCCAGGTTACGATCTTCATTCGTCTATTATCCACAGATGGGCACAGATTGACACGGATCAGGAAAAACAAATCTGTGTCCAGTCAGCTGTTACCGGAGGATCACTTTCCGCTGTTACGTTCCCAAAAAACACCGTCGGAAAAGCCTTGTATGGATCTATCCGTTTCAGCCATTTCAAGCCTTTTCAACGCGAGAAGACAATATTGTTCATCGGATTCGATGGCGACAAAATCGCGGCTGAGCTTTTTCGCGGTGACGGCTGTCGTGCCGCTTCCGGCAAAGGGATCTAGTATTAGGTCGCCCGGATTCGTGCTCGCCAAAATGATCTTGGCCAAAAGTTTTTCGGGCTTTTGGGTTGAGTGGTCGGTGTTTTCAGGCATCGACCAAAACGGAACGCTGATATCGGTCCAGATGTTTGACGGATGCGTGTCGCGGAAATTCCCGTCGCTGCTTTTCTCCCAATCCTTGGGTACGCCGTTTTTTGTATATGGAGCGAGCACTTTTCGCCGTATTTTCACGTCATCAAGATTAAACGTAAAATCATCCGACATCGTAAAAAACCATATATCTTCAGCCGCATTTTTCCAATTGCGTTTTGCGCCGCGACCCTTTTCGCGTTCCCAGGTTACGCGGTTCCGCAGTTTGAAATATTTCGAGCCGGCGCGCTGAATCGCCCCGGACGAACGCCAGTCGCCGCAAATGTAAATGCTTGCCGTCGGTTTTAGAATAGGTGCACATAGCGAGAGCCACGAATCTAGCCAAGCTTCGTATTCGTCAAGCGACGTCTGCTTAAACTTTTCTGTTCCAAATTTTTTCGAAAGGTTGTAGGGTGGATCGGCGATAAGGAGGTCAAATGCATTCTTGCGCATTCTTCCAAGAATTTTAAAAGCATCACCGCAAACGATCGTATTTGACCGCGGCATCGCTGAGCTGTCGGAAATGAAATCTATCTGCGAACGATAGATCTTCCGTTCAGCAACCGTCAGTTGAACCGATCTGTTACGCGGAGCTAAGACTTTCGTTTGCTGGTTTGCCGCGGTCATTCAGGCGAACTCCCGTTAGCGATCTTGATAGTTTGCACTCCCTTTTCGACTTCGACATTCTGAACAGTGTTTACCGAATCTTTGGGAAGGACGGTGATGCTTCCGTCACGTTCCAGATAGGCGGCTTTTACAAGCTCTACATCGTCGATATGACTTTCTTGCCGAAGCGCCAGCATAAGGTCATCCCTGGTTATCTTGCTTTTCAACAGGGCGTCGTCCTGAATTGCTCCGTCGATTATCAACTTTCGCGGCGAGTTCTCGATAAACCTCCCAAACCCTTGCCAGTGGACCGACAGGGTCGCGATGATCCAGTGGAGGGCCATCAGGACACCGACCACGATCACCATATTCAGCAGGCTGATCGTGCCCGTTACGGCTCTGGCCATGGTCGATCCGACGATGAGCCCAATTAGTATATCGAACGCGCTATAGTCGCCCATAAACCGGCGTTTTCCGATGCGAATGATCACCAGAGCGACCAGGTAAATAACGACCGTGCGCGTCACGACCTGGAAGACCGTTATCGTGCTGTACTGCTCATCTCCGCCGATCAGCGAGATGAAATTTGTCCAGAGCCCCTCAAGCATATGTCCATTATCGCAGTTGTGCCCCGGAAATAGAATCGAACGGACTTCTGTTATCGACCAGCCTCTGCCTTGCTTGACCGCCTAAATAGCGCGTGATAATCTTATGTGTTTTGAGCATCGTGCGATTTTCCAGACAGTATTTATCGCTATGATCGTATAAGACGCATATGTTTTTGCTGGCCTTTGCCGAACAATCAATACAGCTTTTTCCGGACGGCACGCTTTTTATTCACATTGCTCTGATCTTGTTGATGATCTGGGTTTTGAACCGGACCTTTTTTCGCCCGATCAACAAGGTGATAGAAGCGCGCGAAAAGAGTAGGTCGGGTGAGGGCGGCGAGGCGGAAACGATACTTAGGGATGTTGCCGACAAAGAAACCAGCTATAACAAAGCCTTGCTCGAGGCTCGGAGCGAAGGCTACGGCCTGATCGAGAAGGTGCGGGAGGAAGCCGTTGCTGAGCGCCAGGCCAGGGTTGCTGCCGCAAAGGAAGAGACCGCCAAGCTCCTTGCCGGACAAAAAGCCGAGATCGAGGCTCAGACGGCGGCGGCGCAAGCTGCCATCGCAACCGAAGCCGAGCAAATGGCCGATAAGATCACAGCCAATATTTTGAAAGCCTAATTTCGTACAACGCCCTTAATCGGCGGTCGACGCTTTTTCCCGATCGCCTTTTGTTTCAAATGGTTATGTTTGCACTCGTTCTAAACACGATAATCCTGCTTTCCGCCGCGGCCTCTGAGCACAGTACAACGGGCGGAGGATTTACCGAGTTTTACAATAAATATTTGAATTATCCCGGATTCGAAGCCTGGAAGTTCATCAATCTTGCCATCTTTGTGGCCTTGCTGGTTTATTTGATCAAAAAGCCGCTTAGCGAAGCTTTCAAAGCAAAGCGTGATGCTATTCGTGCCGAATTGATAAAAGCCGAACAGGAAAAACAGGCGGCGTTGAAACAACTGACATCCGCCGAGGCGAAATTGGCCGCTCTTGAGAACGAAAAGGGCGCAATTCTAAAAAAAGCAAAAGATGAAGCCGAGGCCGAAAAAACGCGTCTTGCCGAACGGGCCGAATGGGATGTCAGCAAGCTGCAGGAACAAGCGGGCGGCGAGGTTTCAAGGCTTCAAAAACAGACGATGGCGTCACTGCGACGATTCTCTGCGGAAGAAAGCATCCGTCTAGCGGAGGAAAAGCTAAAAGCAAAGATGGATCCGCAGAAAGACGCACAGCTTGTGAAAGGAAGCATTGCGGCGATCGGAGGTTTGAACTAAATGAGTGCTGAAACCGTTTCCCGACGCTATGCGGCTGCCCTCGCAGACGTTGTTACGAAATCCGGCGAGTCCGAAGTGATCAAGACCGAGTTGAAGGCATGGGAAGTCTTGATAAATTCGAATAACGAACTTAGCTCCTTATTTGCTAATCCTGCGATCGCTCACCTCGACAAGGTAAATATCCTCGAAAAACTGATCGCGAGGACCCAGCCAAGCCGTGCAACCGCCAACTTTCTGAAAGTGCTGCTTAGAAACGGCCGTTTGACCGAGTTGGGCGAGATCAATACGAGATTTGACTTCGAGCTTGAAGCTCGCAGCGGCAACGTCGTCGCAAAGGTAACGTCCGCTCGGGATCTGACGGAAAGCGAGAAAGCGGAATTGAGCGAAAATCTTGCAAAACTGACCGGCAAGCATATTAAGCCTGCATATACCGTAGATAAAGAGATCATTGGCGGAGTCGTAACGCAGATCGGTTCGACGGTCTATGACGGCTCGGTGAGAACGCAATTAGAGAATCTTAGAGAAAAAATGATCGCGGCGTAATTCGTCGATGGTTGATCGTCGGAAGAAGGATCCGACTCAAACTTCCAGCATCCCGATCAATAACAAATATGGAAGCAATTAAGGCTAACGAGATCAATGAGATTATTCGTGCACAGATCGAGAATTTCGATTCGAGCATGACGGTTGACGAGGTCGGCACGGTTATCAAGGTCGGCGATGGTATCGCGGAGATACACGGATTGGAAAAGGTGATGGCCGGCGAGCTGCTGGAATTTCCTTATGCCGTTCGCGGACTGGCGCTGAACCTTGAAGAAGATAAAGTAGGGGCCGTGTTGTTCGGTGACTTTCAAAAGATCAAAGAAGGCGACGAGGTAAAGCGAACGCGTAAGATCATGAGCGTTCCCGTAGGCGATGCAATGATCGGTCGCGTGGTCGATGCCCTCGGCAACCCGATCGACGGCAAGGGCGAGATCATTACCGACACATTCAACCCGGTCGAACGCATCGCGCCCGGCATTATCGACCGTCAACCGGTTAAGGAACCCCTTCAGACGGGCTTGAAAGCTATTGACGCGATGGTCCCTATCGGCCGCGGACAGCGCGAGTTGATAATCGGCGACCGCCAGACCGGTAAGACCGCGGTCGCGATCGACACGATCATCAATCAGAAAGGCAAGGACGTGATCTGCGTTTACGTGGCGATCGGCCAAAAGGCTTCGACGGTGGCCCAGGTTCGCCAGAAGCTGGAAGAGTATGGCGCGATGGATTACACGATCATCGTAAATGCCTCGGCTTCGGATCCTGCGGCGATGCAATTTCTTGCTCCTTATTCGGGATGCGCGATGGGCGAATATTTCCGCGACAATGGCCGCCACGCTTTGACGATCTATGACGATCTTTCAAAGCAGGCCGCTGCATATCGCGAGATCTCTCTTCTCTTGAGACGTCCGCCGGGTCGAGAAGCTTATCCGGGCGACGTTTTCTATCTTCATTCACGCTTGCTCGAACGCGCAGCAAAGATGGCCGATGCGCGCGGCGGCGGTTCGCTGACATCGCTGCCGATAATCGAAACGCAAGCCGGCGACATCTCTGCCTATATTCCGACAAACGTTATCTCGATCACCGATGGTCAGATATTTTTGGAATCAGATCTGTTCAACTCGGGCGTGCGTCCTGCGATCAACGTGGGTAACTCGGTATCCCGCGTAGGTGGTGCGGCTCAGATCAAGGCGATGAAGCAGGTAGCCGGAACGCTGCGTATCGACCTTGCACAGTTCCGCGAATTGGCGGCGTTCGCACAGTTCGGTTCGGACCTAGATAAATCGACGCAGGACCAGCTCGAGCGCGGAAAACGGCTGACCGAAATTCTCAAACAGGGACAGTATCAGCCGATGCCGGTAGAAAAGCAGGTACTCATCATTTGGGCCGTGACCAACGGCCTGGCCGACGATATCGCGGTCGAGGACCTGAAGCGGTTCGAAGAAGAGTTGACCGGATTCATGGAAAAATCGCACCCCGGCGTTATGAGCACGATGCGAGAAAAGAAATCGATCGACGACGATCTAAAGGCATCCATGAAAGAAGCTGTCGAGGATTTCAAAGCGACCCGCTGGAACAAAGGCGAAGCGGAGGCCGCAGCGGCGTAAACCGGGAAGGAAGAATGGCTAGTTTGTTAGACATGCGCCGGCGTATTAAGTCGGTCAAGAACACGCAGCAGATCACCAAAGCGATGAAGATGGTGGCGGCGGCAAAGCTGAAACGCGCCCAGGACCGCGTGACCGCATCGCGTCCGTTCGCCGGAAAAATGAGCGAGGTTCTCGGCGGTTTGAGTGCCAAGGTCGCCGACGAATTCTCGCACCCGCTGCTCGACGAACGCGGTGACGAGAAATATCTGGTCGTGCTTATTAGTGCGGATAAGGGGCTTGCGGGGGCGTTTAACGCGAATGTCATCAAGGCGACGCAAGCGTTTTTGAAGGAGCATTCCGCAAAATCATCGGAGATGATCGCCGTTGGCCGCAAGGGGCGTGATTTCTTCAAGCGCCGGAACGTGAAGTTCACTGACGAATACATCGGGCTGACCGGCAGCGGACAGGTCGTCCACGGCGACGCGGTCGAAATTGCCAACAAGCTTATAAAAACGTTTACCGATGACGAGACGATCGACAAGGTCTTTATCGCCTTTACCGAATTCAAGACCGTGTTGTCGCAAAAGCCAGTGATCGAGCAGCTGCTT
This sequence comes from Pyrinomonadaceae bacterium, assembly GCA_041745075.1. Classification (GTDB taxonomy): domain Bacteria; phylum Acidobacteriota; class Blastocatellia; order Pyrinomonadales; family Pyrinomonadaceae; genus OLB17. Next base: position 5,839 of record JBGTJP010000151.1, read on the forward strand.
CCGATCCCGCGGACAGCCGGAGATGGTGAAGCGGCGGAGGGTTCGCAGGCCGAGTATATTTACGAACAGCCCGCTCCCGAGATCTTTGGCAAGCTGCTTCCAAAACAGGTTGAAACACAGATCTACAAGGGAATGCTTGAGTCGGTTGCCTCCGAGCAAGGTTCGCGGATGACCGCGATGGATTCGGCATCCAAGAACGCCGGTGAACTGATCGACACGCTCACACTGAACATGAACCGCATTCGTCAGGCGGCTATCACGAAGGAAATAATCGAGGTCGTTTCCGGCGCGGCGGCCGCATAATGCTCCACGGTTTAGCCGAAAGCAAGTTTAATTGGCGCGTGCGGATTCTTACGTACTCGCCGCTTATCCTGTGGATCGGCGTCATCCTTTTTCTCGGAAGCGAGTCCGGGTCGCAGGCGCAGACCTCGCGTTTCATTCGACCCCTGATCGATTTTTTCTTCCCCTCGGCCGATCCCGATACTGTCCTAATAATCCACGCCGTGATCCGCAAAACGGCACATTTTGTCGAATATGGATTGCTTGCCATGCTGGCGGCTCGTGCGTTTTCGCAGACCTCGGCGACGGTTCTTCGACGACACTGGTTTGTGATCTCACTTGCGCTCGTGATCGCGGTAGCCGTGATCGACGAGACAGGTCAAAGTTCCCTCAGTTCGCGCACCGCGTCAGTTTGGGACGTTCTTCTGGACGCAGCGGGCGGCGTTGCCACCCTTACCGCTCTCTTTTTTCTCCGCCGCAAAACCAGAACCTGAGGCGTATACAGGAAATTCCGATAAGCACGCGTGAAAGGAATCCGGCAGATCGCCGCGACAGTGCCGAAAGACGAACTACTTTGTTTTGAGCTCCGTTATATGAGATATTATCAGAACAAACAGCATCTAATAGTCGTAACCGAACTGTAGAATCCAGAATGAAAAGGGGCTAAAAAATGAGCATTATCGACAAGGTCAAAGAGGCGGCATTGAACCAGTTTATCGAGGTCATCGAGTGGCTTGATGAATCAAAGGACACGCTGCTTTACCGGTTTCCGGTCTATCAGCAGGAGATCAAGAACGGTGCCCAACTGATCGTTCGCGAGTCGCAGGCGGCGGTTTTTGTCTTTGAGGGACAGGTTGCCGATGTTTTTACGCCCGGCCGCTACACGGTCGAAGGCGGCAATACGCCGATCCTCTCAAAGCTCGGAGCATGGAAGCACGGCTTTAATTCACCGATCAAGTCCGAGGTCTATTTCGTTAATACGAAACAGTTTACGGATATGAAATGGGGCACGTCCAATCCAATAATGCTGCGTGACTCGGATTTCGGCATTGTTCGCCTGCGGGCTTTTGGTGCGTACAGTTTGCGTGTGGCGGATCCAAGCGAGTTCATCAAGCAGATCGCCGGTACAAATGCAAAATTCCAGACCGAGGACATCGACGGCCAGCTTAAGCGAGCGATCGTCACCGAATTTTCGGACGCTCTTGGCGAAATGAAGATCCCGGCTCTGGATCTTGCTGCCCAATATAAAGAACTCGGCGAGGCCATTCGGGGAAAGATCAACGAAGATTTCAAGGGCTATGGCCTTGAGGTGACCAAGTTTTACGTCGAGAACGTCAGCCTTCCGCCCGAGGTGGAAGCGGCGATGGACAAGCGAGCTTCGATGGGTGCGCTCGGCAACGTCCAAACCTATGCTCAGTTTCAGGCTGCGGACGCGATGCGCGACGCAGCTCAAAACGAAGGCGGCGGTGCAGGCCTCGGAGCGGGCCTAGGAGCCGGATTTGCTGTCGGCGGCCAGATGGCGAATGCCTTTGGCGCGAATCAACCGGGCGGATCCGGCGGCGGCGGAGCGGCAGCGTCAACCGTGCCGTGCCCGGCCTGCGGCAAGGCGAACGCCGCCGGTGCCAAATTCTGCGCCGACTGCGGCGGCAAAATGGAAGTCGCCAAGGTCCCGTGCGTAAAGTGTAATGCGGAGCTTCGCGAAGGGGCGAAATTCTGCTCGGAATGCGGTGCGACCCAGGAAAAAGCTAAGTGCGGTAATTGTGAGTTTGAACTCGCTGCCGGTGCAAAATTCTGCCCCGAATGCGGCACAAAGACCGAACCCGCCGCGGAACCGTCTGTATAAAGTGGCCCGGTCAGAACCGCCTGCGTAAGCGGGCGGCCAGTGCGCGGAAACGAATCAGCCGCGGATAAGAGCGGATAACGCAGATAAACAAATCCGCGCCATCCGCGAAGATCGGCGGCTAATTTGCTCAAAGCGCGGTTATTTCAGAGGTAAGTAATGCAGATCACGAGAAGAAAAACGTCAGTCCTTGTGACGGCAATAGCGGCGCTGGCTTTCGCCGCGAATTGTTTCGCGTGCACCAGAACCAGCAGTGGAGTTGTTCAAGCCGATCTTGCCCGGGAAGGCGTTGTCAGTGCAATTGATACGATGACCTCGAAACGGGCGGCCCATACCGCGACCTTGCTCAACAACGGCAAGGTTCTGATCGCGGGCGGTTTTATCAATAATGGCAGCGGCCTTTCGAGCGTGGAATTGTTTGACCCGGCGACAAAAACTTTCTCGCAGGCAAAAAGCATGATCGTGGGCCGGGCCAGCCACACGGCGACCCTTTTACCGAATGGCAAGGTATTGATCGCAGGCGGATATAACGGCGATTATTTGAACACCGCCGAAATTTACGACCCTGCCACCGGTAAATTCACTACAGTCGGAAGGCTCGTTACGGCGCGCAGCAGTCACGTAGCGACACTTTTGAACGACGGCAAAGTTCTTCTCGCGGGCGGCGTCGGAACTGGCTGGACGTTTCTGTCCGATGCCGAATTATTTGATCCGAAGACCGACACCTTTTCGCGGACGGGCGGAATGACCACGGCAAGAGAATCGCATACGGCGACGCTGTTAAATAATGGAAAGGTGCTGATCGCGGGCGGCCATAAAGACAGACGCGCGGCGATCACGATCTACCAAAGCACAGAACTTTACGATCCGGCTTCCGGAAAATTCGCGACAAGCGGAAATCTGACCGTTAGGCGCCACAAACACGACGCGACGTTATTAAAAGACGGCAGAGTATTGATCGTCGGCGGTTCGGACGAACGTGATGGCGGCGGTGCATACAAAAATGCGGAAATTTTTGACCCTCGGAACGGCAGTTTCGCCGCCGTCAAAAATAATATGAATACGGTCCGCTACAAACTTCAGGGCACGACGATATTGCTGCAAAGCGGAAAAGTTCTTATTGCGGGCGGTGCGGATAGGGTCGAGATCTTCGATCCGGCGACCGATAGTTTCTCACTGGTCGATGGCGAGATGGGCTCAAAGCGCCTGTTTGCCACGGCAACGCTGTTAAAGAACGGACAGGTTTTGATCACAGGTGGATACCATGACGGACCGCTTGTAAGTGATAATGCGTGGATTTACCGAGCATGATTTATCTAGCCCATTGCCCGCCAAACTTTATCTCGACTTAAATTTGTTGTTACCCAGCATTTCCCATAAATAGGGCAGAATTTAAGATTAGAGTTGACCGCTCCGCGGCGGTTTGTTCGGGTTGGGCGAAAAAGCCCGAGCGGAACTATCGTGATTTCGATTCTTTCGAATTATTCTTCCAATCTTCCGCGCTTAAAAGTCGGTTCTTTTTCGAATCTCTTGATACAATGTTCAAAAGCGCTTTTATTTTTCACCGGTGCGAGGAAATTTATGGCAATCAGCCCGGAACTATTAGAGATTTTACGCTGCCCGAAATGTAAATCGAAGGTAGAGATAAACGAGAAGCAGACCAGCCTGACTTGCGAGAATGGTGAATGCCGTCTTGTCTATCCAATTAGGGACGAGATCCCGGTCATGCTCGTGGACGAAGCGACCGTTACGGCTAAGTGATACTTGAACGAGATCGAATGGAAAAACGTTAGCCGTGTTTTGGTCGTGAAGCTGCGATCGATTGGCGATACCGTTCTCGCTACACCCTCGCTTATTGCCCTGCGACGGTTCCTGCCCGACGCACAGATCGATATTTTGCTTGAAGATTGGGTCGCGCCGCTGCTGGATGGATTCGATGCGGTTGACAACGTGATCGCCGTCGAACCTAGCAGCGCATCAAGATTTTTGGTGATGCGGCGGCTGCGAAACGAAAAGTACGACGTTGCTTTCAACCTGCACGGCGGCACAACAAGCACTTTCTTTACAGCGGCAAGCCGAGCCAGGAACCGCGTGGGTTACGCGGAATATCAGTATTCATTTCTTTACAATCGCCTCTATTCATCCGCTTCCGATTTCTGGAAAAAACGTCCGACACATTCCGCTGAGCAGCAATTGGCTTTGCTTGGGTTTGCCGGCGTGCCGGTCGAAGACAGGCCAAAATCGCGGCTGGCCGTTACCGACGCCGCACTTAGATCTTTAGAAGAAAAGTTTCCCGCAGAGCGGCAAAGCCGCCAAGTGAGAGAGCCGGAAACGCGGGCCGCAGGGAGCTTGTCTCCTTCTGTAGATCCGAACTCCGGACTCCGCGCTTCGCATTCCGGATTCGCCATCTTCCACCCCACGGCAGCATTTGCAACCAAACAGTGGGCCGCCCGAAACTTTGCACGAGTTGCCGAATACCTGAACAAGCGAGGCTTGAAAACCGTTGCTGTCGCCACTAAAAACGAAGGCGCCGTTCTGAAAAAACTCGTGGCCGAATCAACGGTGCCCATAATCGCGTTCGATGATCTAATTCTTCCCGAGATCACGGCGCTTGCATCGCGTGCGAAACTTTTCGTCGGTAACGATTCGGGCATCGCCCATATCGCCGCGGCCGTGAATACACCGACAGTTGTTATCTTCGGCTCCTCGAATCGCGACCACTGGCGGCCGTGGACCGAAGCCCCGAATGAGATCGTTTACGAAGAATTCCCATGCCAGCCTTGTCCCGGCTATGAATGTAAGGAGTTTGGCGCGCCGAAATGTATCCTCAGCATTCAACCTAAAAGGGTTTTAGAGGCGATTGACAAGGTCTTGGGTTTGGAAAAAAGTGGAAAATAGATCAAATATGGTTTATTCTTAAGAATATGCTGACCCAATATCTGCAAGCCGCAATGCGAAAAGCCAAATATGAAATCCTCGCAAATAATGAGGGATTTTATGGAGAGATTCCAGGATTCAAAGGTGTCTGGGGAAACGCCCCGACCCTGGAGGGGTGCCGCGAGGATTTGGCAGAAGCGCTCGAGGAATGGGTCCTTTTCCACCTGTCCGACAACACTCCACTTCCTAAAATCAACGGGATCAATCTCAGTGTCAAAAAGTCCTCTCGTCAACCTGCTTTAATCTAGGCCTTCCCATCTGTCTCCGAAAATCCCGAATTGCCGAAGAGTTCGAAGTGGTTCTTTTGTTTGCGAGGCTTTCTCGGACTGGACGAGCGGGTTTTCTTTAGCGATAATTTGGAAGTTCGAATATCTGCGAATCGTGATCTCCGAAATGGAAAGAGAGCTTTTTGAAAAACATTTGACTCATTCCGAGATTGAAAGCGGCATGGGGAATGTCCTGGCTTCGCCAAAAGACAATGGCCTGCTGGGACTTATCGTTCGGCGGCCCGCGGTAAATAAGCGCGAGGTCGTTCCCGCCGGCGTCCTAGACATCGCGCAGGGCCTTGTGGGCGACAACTGGCTTGCCCGCGGCAGCTCGCGGACCGAGAACGGTAAGGGCCACCCCGAAATGCAGTTGAATGTAATGAACATCCGATTTGCCGAGTTGGTTGCGGGAAGCTTCGACCGGGTCCCGCTCGCGGGCGACCAGCTCTACGTCGATTTTGATCTAAGCGGAGGAAACCTGCCGGCAGGAACAAATATCTCAGTTGGAACCGCCGTCATCGAAGTGACCGCCATCCCTCACCTTGGCTGCAAAAAATTCGTAGAACGGTTCGGCCTCGAGGCAATGAAATTCGCCAATTCCGAGTTCGGCCGTAAACACAGTCTTCGGGGAATAAACGCAAAGGTTATCGCCTCGGGAGATATTCAAGTCGGCGATGCCATAACCGTCCTTGATCGCAAAGCCTGAGAGTCCTTGCGTTTCATTGCAAAATCGTATCGATCAATGGTATAAATAGCCGTTCCCGATTGTCCAAAAAACGGAATTTTGTTGCGAGAGAATGCATGCCGATCCTGTCCGGGACCGTGATGTTTTTCCTCTGACGCGGAGTCGACGGGATCAAAGATGCCTTGACGTTCCGCCAAACCTTTACGAGTTTTCCTTAGGAGGAATTTATTCGGATGAGAAGTACCCCAACGCTAGCATTGACGATCTGCATGCTGCTGATGGCCCCGGCCATTATGCTCATGGCACAAGATCCAACACCGCAGGAAACACCGCCGACGGCGCCGGGAGCACGACCCGGCTTTACTCCGCCGTCCACCGATCCGCAGCCTTACGACAAGGTCATCACCAAGGATGCAAAGACCAAGGATGGTATGTTCAAGGTCCACCAGGTGAAGGACAAATTTTATTACGAGATACCAAAGAGCGAGATCGGTAAGGAATATCTTTGGGTCACTCAGATCGCGCGGACAACACTGGGCGTAGGCTATGGCGGCCAGGCCCTTGGACGCCGCGTCGTTCGCTGGGAAATGAGCGACAACAACAAGATATATCTCAGAAATGTTAATTACGGTGTCGTTGCCGATCCAAAGCTTCCGATCGCCGAGGCCGTCTCGGCGTCCAACAACGACTCGATCCTGATGGCATTTAATGTCGCGGCGTGGGGACCGAAGAACGAATCGGCGGTGATCGAAGTGGGCCGGTTGTTCACGACCGATATTTTCGAATTCAGCCCGAAGCAGCGACTGAACGCGACCAGCATTGACGCCACACGCTCGTTCATTGAACGCATCTCACCTTATCCGGAAAATATCGAAGCCGAATCGACTCTGACCTTCATTCGGAACCCTACTCCCGCAGGGCTTGGAGGCGGCCAGGGGCCGATACAGATTCAGCAGCAGGGAATGGGGCCGGGGAGTGCATCCGTGGTCGTGCACTACAGCATGGTCAAACTGCCTGAGATTCCGATGATGCCGCGCCTTTTCGATGAGCGTGTCGGATACTTTTCAGTGAATCAGATGGACTACGGCCGCAACGAGCACCGAGCTCAACAGCGGACCTACATCACGCGTTGGCGGCTTGAAAAGAAAGACCCGAACGCTGAAATGTCAGAGCCGGTCAAACCGATCGTTTACTACATTGACTCGGCGACGCCTACCAAATGGGTTCCCTATATGGTAAAAGGCGTCGAGAAATGGCAAAAGGCATTCGAAGCGGCCGGCTTTAAAAAGGCGATCATCGCAAAATTGGCGCCGACCAAAAAACAGGACCCCGATTTCAGCGCCGAGGATGCGCGTTATTCAGTGATCCGATGGCTGCCATCCACAATTGAAAATGCCTCCGGCCCGCATATAAACGACCCGCGTACCGGCGAGATACTTGAATCGGACATCCAGTTTTATCACAACATCATGAACCTCCAGCGTTCATGGTATTTCCTGCAGGCTGGAGCGTTGGACAAACGCGTGCAGAAATTGCCGATGCCCGACGACGTAATGGGCACGCTGATCGAATATGTCGCCGCGCATGAGGTCGGGCATACGCTCGGCTTTCAGCACAATATGAAGGCGAGTTCGAACTATCCGCAGGAGAAGGTCCGCGACCGGGAGTGGGTAAGCAAGATGGGCCACACGCCCACGTTGATGGACTATTCTCGTTTTAATTACGTCGCTCAGCCTGAGGACAATATTGCGATCGAGGACCTTGTGCCAGGGATCGGGCCTTACGATGAGTGGGCCACGATGTGGGGCTACAAACCCATTCCCACTGCAAAATCGCCCGACGCCGAGCAGGCGACACTGGACGAATGGGCACGACAGCAGGACACGACGCCCTGGTTACGATTCTCGACCGACGGTTCCGCGGGAAGCGATCCGGGCGAGCTGACCGAGGCGGTTGGCGATGCCGACGCGGTCAAATCATCCGGTCTTGGCCTGATGAACCTCAAACGTGTTTCGAAATTGCTGGTCTCGGCAACGACGAATGAAAAGGGCCAGCCTTACGATGACCTGAGCGAGCTTTATGGCCGCATGCTTGGCCAATGGACGCTTGAAATGAACCACGTTTCTGCGATCGTAGGCGGCCTGAATTCACAGCAGAAGCATATCGGCCAAAATGGAGTGCGATTTACCATCGTTCCCAAAGCTCGTCAGGCAGAAGCGGTGAAGTTCTTGAATGCAAACGCATTCGCGACTCCGATGTGGGCAGTGGATAAAGAGATACTCCGCCGGATTGAGCCGATCGGAGCGTTGAATCGCGTCCGCAACGCGCAGAACAGCATCCTTAACAATCTGCTGTCGAGCGCACGTTTTGCCCGTATAATCGAACAGCAGGCCCTTGACGGTGACGCGGCGTATCAGCCGGCGGAATTCCTCGCGGATGTTCGCAGCGGCGTCTGGACCGAGCTTAACTCTCCGAATGCGAAGATCGACGCATATCGTCGAAATCTGCAGCGGTCCTATCTGGACATTGCGAACAGCAAGCTGAATGCCCCACCGCAAGCCCTGCCGCAGGGCCTTCCGCGTCAGTTCGCGGCGCTTTTCGTGACCAGTGGCGACGAACGGGCTTTCTATCGGGCCGAGCTTCGATCTATAAGTGCAGCCGCCGCATCGGCCGCAACCAGAACGACCGACCGCACGACCAAGGTCCATTTGGAAGCGGTTCGCGACCAGATCGGCAAGATACTGGATCCTCAAGCGGGCGGCTCCCGCGCCGCCGCGCCAAACATTGACAGTGCGGCTCTTGAATTTCTTGAGCTGTACCTAAACCCAACCTCCTGCTGGCCGGATTACACTATCAAGCCTTAGAGCAATGCGGTTCCGATCCGGAATTCGATAAAAATGAGGGCCGCCAGAAAAGGTGGCCCCTTTTGATTGGTTGGGTTCAGACTTTGTCAAAAGGTGAACCGACGCGTTCGCATAAGAGTTTCTCGACAGCGGCGACGATGTGGCATTTGTCTGACGGTAAACGGCAAAAAGCTTTCTATGTTTCGTCGCTTTGTCAGTTAATGTGTTTGCAAGATTCAGTTCAACTTGGAGGTAAAGTATGCCAGCATTTATCAATACAGACAATAGTAATAAAAAACGCAAGATATACAACGCGAACCTAGCCGGTGAGTCGATGGGTGCCGCAGAGGATAAGATGAAAGAAATGGTGATTAGGGCCTTTGAGAAAAATGCGGATTTTACAACAAATCAGATCACCAATCCCAAAGGCTACACCCTCAGATTTGAGATTACCAAATTCAGTTCTCAAGGCGGCGATGTTTCCTGCACGATAACTGGTGAGATCTTGAGGTACCCGAAATCGCAATCAAAACATGGGGCTAAAGACGAAAAGGTGATGGTAAACCGCGACTGGTCTAACTCTGCTAGCGTCTCTGGGAGGGGAACCGACGCAGTGGTCCAATGCGTCGAGGCTATCCTCGAGTTAATGGTTCCCAAAAGCATTCCGGTGATGAAGATCGATATGACACGACGTTGAGGTTTTGTCGCTGTTAACTCGAATTATAGGATTTTCATTATTTCTCCGAGCGGTTTTCGTTTTATATCCGGCACCTTTGCATCGTCGGCGGGATAGCCGACCGGGATCAGCACAAACGGCACTTCATTCTTAGGCCGCCCGAGGATTTCCTGCAAGAATTTCATCGGGCTTGGTGTGTGGGTCAATGTGGCTAGGCCCATATTATGGAGGGCTGCGAGCAGCATGCCGACGGCGATACCGACCGATTCCTGCGAGTAATATGTCGGTTCGGTCTCGCCGTCTTCGGTGATCGAATTGATGCGAAAAACGACGATCAGGTAAGGTGCGATCTCCAGGAACGGCTTGTGTTCATCGGTTCCCAAAACCGCAAGCCGCCGCAACCATTTCTCGCTCATTCTGCCGTGATAACTCTCGTATTCTTCTTTTTCTGCCGCCTCGCGGATCTTCTTCTTTACTTCCGCATCCCGAACCACAACAAACCGCCACGGCTGCATATTCGCCCCCGATGGAGCCGTCCCCGCGGTAGCGATGGCCTTTTCGATAAGTTCGACCGGAACATCGCGGTCGGAATATTCGCGCACTGTGCGGCGGTGCTTCATCAACTCGAAGAACGCATCTGCCCGTTCCGATCGTTCGCTGTCGGTCACGCCAACAAATTTTAGCGGTACAAATTTTGGTTCGTGGTTTTCCATAGCCAAGATAGGTGAACTTGATAATACGGGTAATTCGCCATAGCATCAACGGAAACGGCAGAGTTTCTTTATGAACCGAAAAAAGTTTTTATCCAGAATCGGATCGTTAACGGTTCTTGTTTGTGCCTTCACGTTCGTATCGTTCGCCCAGAGGGTCGAGACTGGATTTCTGGACCGAAGTGTCACGGTCAATGGGACGGAATACCGATACCAGGTGTTCATTCCGCGAGGATTTAAGAGAACAAAGTCATGGCCGGTGATCATGGCGCTTCACGGCGGTGGAGAATACGGCAGCGACGGATATCGTCAAACGATCGTCGGCCTTGCACCGGCGATCCGCCGAGATCCGGACCGCTTTCAGGCGATCGTCGTGTTCCCGCAAAGCAAGGCCGACGGCAAGCCGGGATGGCAGCTTGAGGGCGGCAAGGCAGCGATGGCGGCGCTTGACCGGTCGATCAAGGAATTTCGGGGCGATCCAAAACGGGTGATCTTGACCGGATATTCCGCCGGCGGCAATGGAACCTGGTTTCTCGCATCGCAGCATCCGGAACGGTTTGCCGCGATCGTGCCAATCTGCGGTTTTATCTTTGAGTTTCGCGGCCGTTCGACGCCGGTCCTATATCCTGCGCTTGCGCCCGGAGCCGATCCCAATACATTGATCGCACGACGCGTATGGAAGATCCCGGTTTGGATATTTCACGGCGCCGCGGATGACGTCGTCCCACCGGACGAATCCCGCAAAATGGCAGCGGCGCTCAAAGAGATCGGCGCCGATGTACAATACACCGAACTGCCAAAAGCCAACCATAACGCCTGGGATCCCGCTTACGGCCGAGCCGACCTCATAGAGTGGATGCTGAAACAGCGCAGGCCGTGAGCCAATTGGGTGCGTGACCGGAAACGACGGCCTAATCTGGCCATTTCCACGCCGGCCGCTCCAACAACTTTTGGCCGCGAACCCTGGTACCACCGAGCTCCTTTTCCAATTCGATCAGACTACTCCTCCGATCTTTCTTCAATGCGGCTATCAGTTTTGCGGAATGTGTCACCACCCAAACCTGGGAGTGTTCGGACGCACCGATTATTAACTTAGCCAGGGCCGGGATCACATCAGGATGAAGGCTTGTTTCCGGCTCGTTCAACACCATCATTGATGGCGGCCGTGGAGTGAGTAAAGCGGCCGTCAATAGCAAAAATCTGAGCGTACCATCCGAAAGTTCCGCTGCCCCGAGCGGGCGAAGCAATCCTTTTTGATTGAACTCGACCGAAAAACGTCCATCCTCGCCCGAACGGATCGATAGACTTGCTCCTCCAAATGCGTCGGCGATTATAGAATCGAACAGCCCGCGATCACCTACCTCAAATATCGTCTGGATCGCGGAGGCAAGGTCAGCCCCGTCATGCCGCAAAACGGGCGTTCGCGTGCCGATCTGCGGCTGTCTGGCGAGAGCTTCGCGATCAGTTCGGAAATGATCGTAGAATCGCCATCCGCGCATCTGCTCTCGGAGCCAAAATATTTCAGGAGTCGTATTCGCATCCGCTAGCTGATCAAATACGCTATCGAAGGTGTTGATATCCTGAGCCGCGACGATCCAATTGTTTTCCAGTCTCGCTCGAACGACGGAATGATCTCTCTCGACGAGGTGAGTTGAAGGTCTAGGTTTCGTGCCGGCCCAAATTACTTCGTGCTTGATCTCAGGATCGAGTGTAAATTTCGAACGCCGGTCAAACGGGCTATCGTCAGGATTCGGCAGTCCCAGCGAGATCGCATAGCTAAGATTTTCTCCTGCAAAGCCCATTCTAAGACGCTTTTTGCCTCTCCTACGCGTTCCCTCTACTTCTACTTCGCCGTTGTACATTGCCCGTGATAATTCCTGCGGGCCTGCCCAAAAGGTCGAATGAAGTCCGCCTTCTCGAGCCAACGCCGCTACGACACCATCACGCGCCGTTTCAGCAAGTAGTCTTAGGGCTCTGTACAGATTCGACTTCCCGCTGCCGTTCGGCCCGGTGATGACGTTTAGCTGCCCCAGCGGCACGATCAGATCAAGTATTGATCGATAATTGGAAATAGCGAGAGCCTTGATCATTGCTTATCAGTTTTACAACGAGCGTAGGCGACTAACGTTTTCTCAGCTCGTTTATACGCTTCAATAACTGAGGTAAGAGAGCTGCTGTTTTGATCACCGAGCCACTCGCAAACTTTCTTGCAAATCCACGAAACGTCTCCACGGCGGTCGATGAGTAAGGCATCCACCAGGCATCGGGTAATAGGGCGATGCGGTTGACGTGGATGTGCTGCGGCTGGACAAGTTCCATTAGGCCTTCGAGGCCGTGGGTGCGGCCGCGGCCGCTGTTTTTGAAGCCGCCCCACGGTGTTTGGCCGATGCCGTGGGTGTCTAAGACCTCGTTGACGCAGACCGATCCGGCTTCGATCTGCTCGGCGACGCGGCGTCCTTTGGCGTAATCGCGGGTCCAGACGCTGGCAGTCAGGCCAAATTCGCTGTCATTGGCAAGGCGGATCGCGTCTTCTTCGGTCGTAAATGTCGCGATCGGCAAGGTCGGGCCAAAGGTTTCTTCCTGCATCGCGAGCATATCGTTATTCGCGTTTGTTATGACCGTAGGCTCGTAGAAAAGGCCTTCCAAAGTAGGATTTCGCTTACCCCCGGTTTCGATCTTTGCGCCCGAAGCACGGAAATCTTCGACATGGTATTCGACGATCTTAATCTGCCGCTCTGACGACATTGCCCCGATCGAAACATCTTCGCGGTCGCCCGGGCCTTGCTTCAACTCTCGCGTCTTTTCGACGATCAGATTCGTCAATTTGTCCGCAACACTTTCCTGAACATAAAGCCTTTCGACCGATGAACACGACTGCCCTGAATTGCAAAACGCGCCCCAAACGGCGGCGCTCGATGCAAGCTCAAGGTCTGCATCGGCAAAAACAACCATCGCGTCTTTGCCGCCGAGTTCAAGGACGGTGGATGTAAGATTCTTGGCCGCAGCCGCCGCGATCTTTTTGCCGGTTCCGACGCTGCCCGTGAACATAATCTTGTCCGGCGCGGCTTCTACCAAAGCGGCTCCTGTTCTCCCATCCCCGGTCACGATTTGAACGAGGTTCGACAAACTGAAGTTTGTCGAACGAGCAGCCTTTTCAAAAATCTCACCAAGTTTTAAACCGACAAACGGTGTCAGCTCTGAAGGCTTTATCACGACCGTATTCCCAGCCATCAATGCCATCACTGCTTCGCCCAGCGGGATGGAGAACGGATAGTTCCACGCCGGAATAATCCCTACCACACCCAGCGGATGATAGACGATCTTTGACGAGCGGCCCATCAGTCCATACAAACCGATCCCGACCCTTCTCGGCTTCAGCATCTTCTCCGCATTTCGCGCAAAGTACTGCATCAGGTCAAGCACGGGGGCTATCTCCATCGAGATAGCCTCGCCGAACGGCTTACCGGATTCGGCCGAAATAAGATGTGCGATCTCATCGAGCTGGTCCAAGATCACCTCGCGAGCCTTCATAATAAATGCTGCTCTTTCGCTAAATTTTGTTTGCTTCCAGCTTCTGAATGCCAGACGCGAGTTTACGACGGCGGCATTTACATCTCCTGCCGAAACGATCGGCACACGCCCAACTTCTTCTCCCGTCGCCGGGTTGAAAGAAATGATCTCGTCGTTCGTGGCCGGAACTTTGATAGCTGCACTCATAATTTTGTTTAGAATAGCGTAATTCCGATAATTTTGTAAGATTTTTACCGGCCGTCACATTTCGGTGAAAAAAGTGCTTGACAATCAACGTGCCGATGGTTATTCTTCAAA
>JBGTJP010000152.1:0-38608 GCA_041745075.1 Pyrinomonadaceae bacterium
CTCTGTCATAACCACCTCTTTATTTTCCGCGTCGATCGATTTCACGGTGCCGGCAAACGTCTGAAACGCGCCGGTAAGGATCTCTTCGGCCGCCAGGCTTGCTCCATCCGCGCTCTTGTCGCCGACCGCACGGATAACGTCATCAACCGCGATCTCGCCGAAAGAGCTCGGTTTCGCCTCGCTGTATTTTATCGAATCGGGAGCGTACCGTTTGAATATAACGTCGGATTTTGGCGTAAGCGTAACCGTCTTGTTTCCCATCAACCCGCTCACCTCGACCGTAATCTGTTTTGTATCGGCGTTGAGGGCCTTTATCTTGCCGGACATTCCACGTGTGGTCCACCGTTCGAGGTCCTTTGCGGGCCGACGTGCGATGTCAGCTTTGGTCATCAAATAGACCGATTTCGCGGGCAGCGTTTTTTTGTCGTCCGAGATCATTCCGCTGACAAGAAGCTTGTCACCTTCGCCAATGTCAGAAAATGTCGCGGGCACAGCGGCCTTTAGCACCGGGTTCTCAGGCGGCACCTTTTTATACTCCGTGCTGTCCGACAAGACGACAATAATTTCACCGTCTTTTGTTTGAAGAATGATCTTTCCGGAATCGACTGAAACAACATCTCCTGTAACGATGGTATTTTTTACGATCCCCGTTGACGTCTGGCTAAAACCCGGAATGACCGCCAAAACGAACAAAAGGAAGCTGCCCAAAATTTGATTTGTCCTAAGCATAATCTGTATTAGATCGGATGAATGAAACCGCTGTCTTTTATACGCCTTGATAACCCAAAAGTTGCTATCAATAACCTAAGACGTAGATTCTATACTCTGAGTTTGATTTTAAATGTAAAGATTTGTCAGTAAAGCGGATGCGGGATTTAACGCGAGGCCCAGGAAGACGTTGACCGGGCCGTCAGGACCAACCCGATGCCCGCCGAAAAAAGGGCCAGCAGCGCAAAGGTCCATACGTAAGGTATTGAGAGTAGAATTGTCCATGCCAGCACGCCCAGAAGCATCGAGAGAGATTCGGACCGGTGTTGGTCCGAAAGCACATATTTCTGGATCAGTTTGCCGAATTTGACGTGTAATGCAACGCGGCCGAAAACATATGCAAGCGTTAGCATCAGAAGCGCCATTGGAAGCAAGACCGCCATCAAATAAGTCGGGATCACTTGCGAGCCGGCGATTATCAGTACGACCGATCCGATAAACGTAAAAAGGCCGATCGCAATTACCTTGGCGGGCGAAAGATTTATCCGCGAGACCGCACGGCTCACCGCCCCCGGAGCTATTGTTGTGAATATCAGGGAAATGACGAACCAGAATAATAATGAGACGACTCGCAGAGCAACGAAAGCAACCGAAATGGACGGCGAAAATATTTGAAGAGGGTTTTGTGCAAGGCTCCGAAACTCTTCCTCATAGGCCGCAAAAATTATTGTCTGCTTGTTCTCGCCCCGCAGCGGATCGACCGAGTCCGGCATATATTTGCCGCCGAAGACGATAACATCACCGCCGATATACGAACCCTCGCGTTGAATTATCGATCCGCCGATGGCGGCAACATCACCCTCGATCCGGCCTTCAACCACCACGTCCGAACCGAATACCAGCACACCCTTTGCTTCATTCCTGACAACGACCTTTTTCGAAAAAGAAATGATCTCCATGTCGGGTGACGATTCGATGACCAGCGTGTTTTCATCATTCTCGGGCGAAACCTGAGGCGAGCAAAACACCGTAAAGGCAAGAAGAAGGAGAACTGCAAACGACCCGGTCGCCGCCCGAAGGAGTGGCGGCAGGATGGCTTCAAGAACCGATGTTGGATGCGAGGATGCCGTCAGTGGATTTACCTCTAAACAAAAACTATGCACTGCGGCGGCGAATCATCCGTTTGGACGATGCGAAGATAACCGCCGCGCATATGAATACAAAGAACAGGATAGAAAAGCCCGCGGCACCTAAATGCGACGAAAGCGACCGGGCGACGACCGCGACGGCAAACCCAAGGCTGCCGAGAAGCCGGAGACCAAAGCCGCCCACTGCGACGAACTTTTCACCGATACTGCCCATCGCCGAAGCAACGGCAAACGTCTCGCCGCCGAGGGCAAATATCGCAAAAAAGAACAGCGCCACGGCGATAAAAACCGCCGTAAACCACTCATTCTGCCGACGCAGCCCGATAACGCTGCTCTCTGCGTTCGAAACGATCTTTTTTGTGAAATCCGCCGGCAGGACTATCTCGTTCCCGCTGTCAAGCGAGGCAGAGAGAGCGGCAAGGAACCGACGCTGATCAGCGAGTGCCCGACCGCACGCGTCACAAGCGTCAACGTGCTTCTCGATCGCGTCGGCGGCCTTGGCGGTCAACTCCCCGTCCAAATACGCCGCAAGATCGTCGTTCGGACACACCTCTATTTCTGAATTGTCCTTCACCCTTATAACCCTAAAGCTTTAATTTTGATCAGATTCCGTCGAAACCGCGCTCGATCATGATCTGACGCATCATATCTCGTGCCCGGAAAAGTCGGTTCTTGACTGTTCCAAGCGGTAGGCCAGTTACTTCGGCGATCTCGTCGTAGCTGAGATCGTTTGCATGACGCAGCAATATCAATTGCTTGTATGCGTCAGGCAGCCGTTTTACGACCTGCCCGATCTCAGTCCGCCACTCGCTTATTTCCCGATCTTGTTCGGGTGAGCGACCGGGAGCTTCGATCTGCAGTTGATACGTTCCATCCGCGTTTTCGGTTTCGAGACTTTGAGGATTTATCGAGTTGCGGCGAAGGTGGTCGATAGCGGCGTTGTGGGCTATCCGGTAAAGCCACGTGGAGAATTTGTATTCGGAGCTGTAGCGGTGCAGCGAATTATAGACTTTGATAAAAACTTCCTGCGTAACGTCAAGAGCGGATTCGTATTCGCCGACGATCCGGAAGACATAGCCCGTTATCGGTTTTTGGTAGCGCCGGACGAGTTCTTCAAACCCGTCCTCGCGTCCGCCGATGACATTGGCAATAAGTTCAACATCCGTGAACAATTGTATTTCTTTTTGTCCGAGAGCAATTGCAGGCATAGAAACTTTGATTACGACATTCTTATACGGAATGTTCCGCGAGCGCAAATCCGATACTGGAATGCTATCGCGCTCCGCCGATACGGGGAATCAATTTGTGACGAAATGAGATTTGCGTGTGACGAACTGGAAGGATTGAGCACCTTTGAAGATTTTTTAAATCGCGGAATGACGCGAAAAAGCACTAACAAAGGCAAGATATTTTCGTGAAATTCATGTAATTGTAGTGATTCGATCTCACTCTCGACTTTACAGACGTTCGTTTAGAAATAAAAAAAGCCGCCCTTAAGACAGCCTTTACCAAACCCGAACTAATAATTCAGCTAACGCCAGCCAAAGGCGGCAAGGCCGGCCGGAGCGGCGATGTCGTCAAAGCTAAGACTGTTTGCGGGCACGTTCAACCCGACTTCCTCCGGTCGTAAAACCTGCAGGGCCCGGCCCAAGGCCTCGGACGAAATTTCGCGGATCTTTGCCGGTACAAGGCCCCGGCCGACGAGGAGTATGCGCTCAAGTAGTTTTTCCTTATTGTCGGCGGCAAACCGGTCGTTATAGAACATCAGCAAACGGTATATCTCGTCGTCACGTTCGGCTTCGCAGCAAGTGACCGACCGGATCACGGCAGGCTCGCCTCCGCGGAGAAGTATCGCGCTAAAACCATCGCTTTGGGCGCTTATCAACATAGAGTCGGAGCGGTTGGACGATTCCATTATCCATTTTGCCTCGCTGACGGCACGCGGGAGTATAAGGCCCGCCTTCCATCCGAAATTCTCGAAAATCGTCTCGTATTCATCGATCACTGCCAATTTTACGGCGGTTGCGAAATAGCGCGAACGGCCCTCTTTGTCGGCGGCGATCTTGTGCCGCGTTACACGCAGCTCCGCTGCGGACGCACCAAAACTTTGTTCCGCCTTCCAGTCAAGGATCTCCTCGGATTCGTCCTTGGCCCCGATCTCAAGTGTCAGAATAGCCGAACGTGCGGTGTTGCTCGGCAGCGATACGGACCAGCTTTTATGCTTCTGCAAACCGGCCGAAACAACGGCTTCTTCAAGCAGGACCGACAGTTCTCTTGGGTTTGAGATATTCGGCTCAAGAAAACTTGGCACAAGCAGATGGGTTGGCAGATCGACCGTAGCCGCCTGCCTGACACCGAACATGCCGCGGCCCTCACGCTGAAGGCTTAGGGCGGTTACACTTTCCTGCTCAAGCCCGATGGCGGCTTTTGGAAAATTTGGCTGGGTCAAAAACGATAACATCTATGTCAATACTCCGTGTAAGCCTTGCCGTCCTCATCCACGCCGCCGGATGAGCTCTTAATATCGGTCATTCCCTGTTCACCCTGGGAAGACGCGGTGTCCGCCTCCATCACCTCGGTCCAATCGTCCGTCTCAGTGATCGGATCGACCGGCCTTTCGCGAAGATATTTAGCGGTGACCAGGTCGTCAAGCGTTTGCGGCGGGCGGCCTTTGTCGGCGTGATATTGATCTATCGCCTTGCGCATTTGCCACAAATTTTCCTTCAATACGGTTTCACGAGCGTTCTGCATCGCACGCTGATAGGAGGGCACCGCTACCGAGATCAAGACGATCATAATGAACATCGCGATCATCAGCTCAAGGAGCGAAAAGCCCTTCTCTAGACTGCGGAGTGCGGACTGCGGACTGCGGAGTTTGTTATTCTCCAGCCCGAACCCAACCACATCCATATTTCGTACTTTCAAAATCTTCATTCTAAATTCCGCCCGCACTTCTACCAATCGCTGTACTTCGTTCCGTCCAGGGCAGTGTCGTCCGAAGCTGACCGAAGATCGAAAACATTTATGTCGTCCCAATTTTGGTCGTCGGCCGGCTGGTAAGAAGAACGCAATTTCCAATCCGATTCACCCGTTATCGAATCCACAGGCATATGCCGCAAATATATTTTCGTAAGTTCGTCCAGACTGTTTAAATCGGTCGCCTGAAATTTGCTGTCGCCAAGCCCCGCACCGGCCGTCGAGCTCAAACCGCGGTCACGCACCTTCACGCCATTTACCAGCGTTTCAAGGGTCGGCGGATAACGGTCGAGGTTCTGCGTGTCGAAGATGGTGCAGTCGTCGATCACAACACGGCTTCGCGGATCCGCCTGCAAATTGAAACCTCCGATCCCAGCCGGGACATTGCCCAGGACAGCCCCTTGCGGACATGACCCTAAGGTGTCGCGCTTAAATTCATCAATCGCGGACCGGACCTGCCTCAGCGTTTCGCGCAGCTTCAGTTCCTTTTGCCGCTTGACTACATTCTGCGACAGCGGGATGGTCCCAATGACCAGGATCGAGAGCACGGCGAGCGTGACCACCAACTCAAACAGCGTAAAGCCGCCGTTCAAATCTTTTTTTAGTTTTAGCCGAATACCGCTAAGCATAACGCCTCAAAAAATGCCTAAAACTTTATTGCGACATTCTTGCCGTCAGCGGCCAGAAAGCTTATGACGTCTTTCTCAAGCGTAAGTTCCACCTTGCCGTCTGCCAGTGCCTCGACCTCGACTATCGCCAGAACGCCGGACGGTGACAGAACATTGCCCGACGGAAGCGAAAGCGAGACGAACATCTTACCGTCGTTATTTATGAACGGAGCAACAGGCATTTTCGACGCATCGGCCCCAAAGATCCCGCCAAAACTGACCGAACGTACGGCAAGCCGTTTATCATCAAAACGCAAACCAAGCACAGCCGATCGGAACAGTGCAGTACCGTTCACCGACACGCGGATCTGCGTCTTCTCGCCGCGTTTCAGTTCGGGCATCGAAGCCGGGAGAATGAGTTCGGAAACCGGGGTTGCCGCGTCGGCTTCGGCCTTCGGTTCATCAGGTGCCGGAAGCGTTTTCACTGGTTCGGTGGAAGTCACCGGCACAGGCTCTATGGCTTCCGCCCCTGAGGTGTCAGAGGTTTGCCCGATCTGAAGGGTCTTGACTCCGGAATCGATCGGGCGAAGATTCAATGCGGCCGTCGGGTTTGTTGTATTTTCGGCGGTAGCCGTTTCCGGAACATTGGCCGTGACTGACTTATCGACCGACGAGCTAGAACGCACGTAGGCCGGCCCTGATTGATCGGGAAGCTGAACATCGACATTTGTCGGTGTCCGGCGTGCCAGTGCCAGCAGTTCGTCCCTTTCTTCCTGAATGATCATCGCTTCAAGCGAACCGCTCGTCGGCGTCTGCAGGCTTCCCGTGTCGCGTTCTGCCTCGTCCTCCGGCAAGATGGCCGGTGCCCTAATAACGCGCGGCGTTATCGCGATAATGATGTCAACCTGGCTATTTTCTTTCCTCGGGGCCGAAAAAAGTCTACCAATGATCGGGAGCAGACCAAGTATCGGCAATCCCGTCCGGCTGTTCCTCTCGGAGTTTTGAGCAACACTAGCCAATAACAGAGTCTTGTTGTTCTGGATACGTGCGGTACCGGTTATCTTTCGTTCTATGAAAATAGGCTGACCGCCCGACAGTCCCGATTCGGCAACATCCTTTGACT
Organism: Pyrinomonadaceae bacterium; assembly: GCA_041745075.1. GTDB lineage: Bacteria > Acidobacteriota > Blastocatellia > Pyrinomonadales > Pyrinomonadaceae > OLB17. Next base: position 6,564 of record JBGTJP010000152.1, read on the forward strand.
CAATATCCATTGTCACCTGGACATCCTGGTTCGGGAAGACTATCGGCTTGAATTTTAACGTCAGACCCGTCTGCTCATAATTGAACACATCGCCGAGAAAACCATTATTGTTATTGCCGGTCCCGCCGTTCGATATCGGGGCGTAACTGGCCGTTCTGACCGGCACACGCTGTCCGATCCGGGCAGACGAGTCTTCGTTGTTGAATGCATGTATCTGAGTGGACGCCAGCAACTTTGTGTTGTTTTTAGATTGCAATGCGGCGATCGAACTAACCGGCAATCCAAAAGCGATACTTCCCACGTCGAGGAGCTGCCCAAAGGATGATAATCCGCCGGTAATAGGCCCGGTCGAACCACTTGTTGCGAGTGGGAACCCGCCTCCTCCGAGGTTGCCTAACTGAGCAGCCGTTCCAACCTGATTTCCAAACTGCAAAAGATCGCCTTTGTTCACCTCATAGATCGCTACATCCATCACAACTTCGGCCCGATCCTTATCCAACGATGAGATCAATTTTCCGATAAGCCGGATGTTCTCCGATGTGTCACGGACCGTAATGCTGTTTGTCGAAGGATCTTCAAGAACGATGGTCTGGCTGCGGCCGGGCTGAGCCGGAATTGCCGCGGTGATGACCGCCTTTACGTCCTTCGGGCTTGCGTTTGCGAGATAGAATGTTCTAAGGACAAGCTGCTGAAAATTAACACGACGCAATCCGTCGGCGACCAGTATGGTTCTTGGGCCAACTTTTTGGAAGAAAAGGTTCTCCTGCAAAAAAATATAATCGAGGGCCTTTGCCGCCGTCACATTTTTAAGATCTATCCGTATCTGCCGCGTTTCGAGACGCGATCCGGCATCGAACAAAACATTGAGGTCAAGGTCCTTAGCCAGATCCTTTACTATCTGTTGAAGCGGTACACCGCTCGGGAATGGAAGCTGTTTCAAAACTTCCAGCTTTTGCGGCACTCCGCCATCGGTCGTCCCCTTCTGAGTCGAATAGCCTGTTTGTACAAGCTTTACCTTACCGTCTGCCGAGGGTTTATCGTTGGTTTTCGTTCCGCCGTCCAGCAACTCCTGCTGAAGTCTCACCATCCGCGCCATTTCCGATTTCGCAAGCTCGTTTACCGGATCGAACGCATACGCCTTTCTAAAAGCGATGTACGCACCTTCATAATCTTTTTCGTCCGCGGCAACATTTCCCTTTTTCATATACATCTGCGATGCATTAAAAAGAGAGCGCCGAAGGTGGAGCCGGTACTCCGGGTTCTTCGGGTCCTCGGCTACCGCTAGCGCAAACGCCTCCGCGGCTTGGTCCCATTGTTCGGCGGCTTCCTGCTTCATTCCATTCTTGAAATGTTTCTTAGCGTCACCCATAGCCAAAACGGCCGCCGGCGAAAGCATCGCAAAAACAAGTAGAAAAGTGAGCGTAAATCGAAGGTGCATTGATCGTTTCATAATGGTTAATGATCGGCTTTTAGTGGTGTCAAATGCTTGTGTACGAGAGTTCACACGCGGTAGGACACGCAAAGTTTCAAAAATATCTCGTAACGGAGGGCCGCGACGCGCGGCATTCTTAATTTTCGTATTTAGAACGCCGAAATGCAAGCATTATTCGCCGTATTCCAGCAAAATACGGCGACCGTACGGCATTGATGCATTGTCACGCTCGTACTCCGTGAATACAGCTTAGCGTTCTCGCCCTCGTGACATGCATGTAACCGCTTCCGCGATAATGATAAAAATCCGCTCACGAGCGAGGGCGTAACACCGAATCTCTCCGACGCGCCTATTTTGACGCGGGGTCTCCACAACCGTCACTGACCAATGACCGCAATTTTTTTCCAAGTTGCCATCCCAACATCGTAAAACTACAATTAGATCCAAAGATGTTCATTGACCGCGTGAAAATAAAGGTAAAGGCCGGTGACGGCGGAAACGGTGTCACCGCGTTTCGCCGTGAGAAATTCATACCCCGCGGCGGGCCGAGCGGCGGGGACGGCGGCGTGGGCGGAAGCGTCTGGATGGAGGCCGACGAAGGCCTTAACACGCTGCTTCACCTTCGCTATAATCCGGAGCACAAAGCTGAACGCGGCCGGCATGGCGAGGGCTCGAACCGGTACGGTAAGGACGGCGGCGATATTACGATCAGGATACCGGTAGGAACTCAGGTCTTTGACGCCGAAACCAGCGATCTCAAATTTGATTTTACCGAAGCGGGCCAGCGGTTTATGATCGCCAAAGGCGGCAAAGGCGGCTGGGGCAACGCTCACTTTGCGACACCAACGCGACGGGCTCCAAAATTCCATTATCAGGGACGCCCCGGCGAAGAAAAAGAACTCCAGCTTGAGCTAAAGCTGATCGCCGATGTCGGCCTCGTCGGGTTCCCCAACGCCGGCAAATCCACTCTCATCTCGGTAATCTCGGCAGCTAAGCCTAAGATCGCAGATTACCCCTTTACGACGCTTGAACCGAACCTGGGCGTCGTGGATATGGGCGATTTCAAAACATTCGTCGTTGCGGATATTCCCGGTCTGATCGAAGGCGCATCTGAAGGGGCCGGTCTCGGCGACCGATTTTTGAGGCATGTTGAACGGACGAAGATCATTCTCCACCTGGTCGATGTTTCTTCGATATCCGGCCGCGATCCGGTCGAGGATTACGAGATCATCAATCGCGAACTAGCAAATTACAGCGACGACCTTGCCCGGCGTCCGCAGATCGTCGTCGCTGCCAAGATCGACGCGCTTGACGAACCCGAACGGCTTGAGAAACTGAAGAAACGGGCAAAAAAGGACCGGAAGCCATTTTTCGCAATATCATCTGTGACGAGAGCGGGGCTCGAGGACCTGATTTTTGCGACGGCCCGGGCGATCGACGAGATTCCCGAAGAGGAAGTCGAATTCGCAGCGACGAGCACATAGCATGGAAAAGATCGCCTATTTTGGAGGCACATTTGATCCGGTTCACACCGGCCACCTGACCATCGCCACAACCCTTGTGGACATTTTCAAACTTGACCGCTTTTTTTTTCTCCCCGCCTTCCACGCACCGCATAAACCCGACAGTCCGCCGACATCCGGTTATCATCGTTACGCAATGCTTTGCCTCGCGACGCAAAAACAGCGGAACCTTTTCGTTTCGTCGCTTGAACTGGAAAAAGGGGAAAAACGCTACACAATCGACACACTGCCCGAGCTGCACGCGATTCACCCAAACTCGCTTGTATTTTTCGTAATGGGGGCCGATTCGTGGGCGGACATAAGGACTTGGCGTGACTGGGAGGATGTTCTGCTCTCGTCCAACCATATAATCGTAACGCGGCCCGGTTATGAGATCTCATTCGAACATGTCCCGGACGCGGTGAGGGAACGCATCGTGGACCTTCGTTCGGCTGCCGCAAAGGTAGCTGACGGTGATGGCTATCGTATCTATATTACCGATTCGGTTCTTTACGACGCCTCCGCTACCGAACTCCGGGACGATCTTAGCGACGGCCACCTTGACCGCGAAGACGATATTCCGCCGGAAGTTGCAAAATACATCGAAAAGTACGAACTTTATAGTGATGGAAGAAATACAGGAAAAGATGCTCCAGCGGGAGTCGGTGAGGATAGAGATATCTAATGTTTCAACCCCGTTTCAGGAAATCGACCCCGATGTCCAACTCGCTGTCCGATGTGCCGCGGACAAGAAAGGCCTGGATATAAAGGTTCTCGATCTCCGTCAGATAGCGACGTTCACTGAGTTTTTTGTGATCGCGAGCGGGGCCAATCAGCGTCAGGTCCAAGCCATTTCCGACGAGATCAATGAGCGGTTGAAAAAACAGCTTGGGACAAAGGCGATCAGGATCGAAGGCTATACCGGAGGCGAATGGGTTCTTCTCGATTTCGGCGATTTTATCGTGCATGTTTTTGACAAGGACGCCCGCGATTTTTATGATCTCGAACGTCTTTGGCGCGATGCCCAAAAGGTTGAGCTGCCTAACGACCTCTAATGAAATTTAGGTTTATCTGGATCGGAAAAACAAAAAATAGGGACTGGAAGGCGCTTCAGGATGAATATCTGGGGCGTCTTTCGCATTTTCTGCGCTGCGAAATTACCGAGATTCGAGAATCGGCAAAGCACGAAACAAAGGAAATTGAGGGCAACCGATTTCTGGAATTATTGAATCCAAAGAACTTCGTCTGCCTCCTCGATGTCGGCGGCGAACCGCTTGGCTCGGACGGCCTCGCACGCGAGTTGGAAAAATGGCAGTTGCGTGGATTAAAAGAGATCACATTCCTGATCGGCGGTTCCGATGGAGTGTCTGCTGAGATTAGCAAAATTGCGGATTTTAGGTTATCTTTATCGTTTATGACTTTTACGCACGATATGGCGAGAGTCATATTACTTGAGCAACTATATCGGGCCTTCACAATTATTAAGGGCTTTCCATATCAGAGATGACAAAGAAATTGCTGAAAGAAACGAGGCAGAGATTACTCGACGAACGAGATCTGCTGATCGAAAAACTCAAGGGGAACGATCTTTCGGTGGATGATTCCGAAACGCCTGATCCGGTCGATCTTGCCGTCCGAAACTACTCCAAGAATGTAATGCTGGCCGTTTCCGAGAACGAAAGCCGCCAGCTTGCGCTGATCGACGAAGCCCTCCGCCGCGTCGAAGACGATGAGTACGGCTTGTGCCAGAACTGCGAGCAGCAGATAAACGCGAAACGCCTGGCGGCAATTCCCTGGGCGCGATACTGCCTGAACTGTCAGGAACTTGTGGAAAAGGGCCAGCTCGACGACGATCAGTAAAAGCTCGATCCTAGAGGAAACCTTTGCATCGCGGCCGATCACATAAGACGGCCGAAACGCTCTATATCGGCGAACGATGTTCAGCTTGTTAACCGATTCCCTTACCTCACTCCTTTACCCACAATTTTGCGGCGTCTGCGGCATACTTGTTGAAAAAGTATCCGACGGCGCGGCTTGTGCCGCATGCTGGAACGAAACGAAACTCTTCACTGAACACGATTCCCTTTGCCTGAAGTGCGGCGCTTTTCTGGCTGCCGCCGCGACCGCTCCTGCCGGAGTTTGCGGACAATGTGATGATCACCTTTTCGACCTTGCTCGATCGGCTGGCTCTTATCACTCTGCCCTCTCGGCATCCGTTCTCCATTTGAAACGGGTTCCGAGCGTTCCTGGTCGGGTAAAGAGTTGCATCCTGGGCGGCGTGGCATTGATGGATATCCCCGTCGAATATGTGATCATCCCGGTGCCGCTTTCAAAGAAAAGAAAGCTCGAACGAGGATTCAATCAGGCCGAACTTTTGGCCGCCGTGATCGCAAAAGCATCGGGCCTGCCTATCGATGAGCACAGTCTCATCCGTGACCGGGACACCCCCATGCATCGTGCCGCCATGGACCGGAAGGCACGCGCGATAACAGTAAAAAACGCGTTCAAAGTGGTTCGGCCCGGATTGATCAAAGGAAAGAATATTCTGCTCGTTGACGACCTGATGACATCGGGTTCAACCGCATCGCAATGTGCCCGGTCACTAATGAAAAGCGGCGCGGCAAAGGTCTTTGTTTTGACCCTTGCCCGCGCCGAATGAGCGATCTGAAAGGCGGTTCCTTATGGATTATCCACACTGGGCACCGGAATGTCGCCAGGCACTCCCCAGCCCCCATATTGCGTTATCCCGCTTGTGCTTCCAATGACGTACCAAATCCCATTGGCGGGTCGAAAAACGGCTATGTCGTCACGATTATCGTTGTCGTAATCACCGACAACCGGAATATCGCCGGCAGCCCCCCAGTTTGCGGTTACAAAGGTGTTATCGACGCTTCGCTTCAGATACCAAACATTGGTTGAAGGCCGGAACACGACGAGGTCGTTACGGCCGTCGCCGTCAAAATCGCCTGTCGCGGGGATATCGTTCGTTTCTCCCCATCCGTTTACCTTGATGCCGTCATTTGCACTGTTTATCGAGTACCACCGACCGTCAGTCGGCCGCCACACAGCTATGTCATATTTCCCGTCACCGTCATAGTCACCCGGCACCGGTACGTCGCCCGCAACTCCCCATTGGGCCGTGGTAAAGGAACCATCCGACGAGCGCCGGGTGTACCATCGGCCGTTTGACGGACGGAACACGACAAAATCCGACCGCGCATTGCCGTCATAGTCACCTGCCGCCGGAATGTCGCCGGTCTCGCCCCAGCCCACGACGTTGAATGTCACGTCAGAACTCCTGATGTAAAACCAAACCCCGGTGCTCGGCCGAAAAACGGCAATATCGGTCTTCCGGTCGCCGTCATAATCTTCGGCGGTCGGAATATCGCCAGCCGCCCCAAACGGCTGGATACTTATCGCATTTGTCGACGTACTGCGGATATACCAGGTATTATTGCCGGGCCTGAAGACAGAAAGGTCCGTCCTGAAATCGCCGTCGAAATCGGCCGATGCTTTTGCCGGAACCACCTTCTGAACGATCCCCGTATTTGCCTGGACGACATAAAGCTCACCGTCCTCGTCCTCACCGAAAGAGACTAGGTTGAAATCCGCTATGTCGTGGAGCGGTATTTGCTGGCCGCCGTGCCAGAGAAGTATCTCACCGGTACAGTAATCGCCGTAGATGTAGGACCCGTTAGGCAGCGTTCCCTGCGTTCCGCGATAAACGTAACCGCCGGTGATCGAACAACGCGATGTCGTATTCTCGCTGCTATAAACAAAAACCGGCTGCACGTAATTCGTAGGCGTACAAAGGTTCGCGTCAAGGCCGGTACAGACAAACCCTTCATAGACACGCCACCCGTAATTGCCGCCGTTCACGATAACGTCCACCTCTTCCCAGGAATTTTGTCCGACATCGGCCAGCCAAAGCTGGTTCGTTCCACCGCGATCGAACGACCAGCGAAACGGATTCCGGACACCAACCGCATATATCTCATCCGCCCCAGGCGTTGTCCCCGCGAACGGATTGGTCGATGGTATCAGGTACGGTGCCGTTTGGCCGGCCGGGACGTCGACATCGATACGAAGGACCTTGCCGAGAAGAGAGTTAATATTCTGTGCATTGTTTGGCGGATCGTTGCCGCCGCCGCCGTCGCCGGGCGCGGCATAAAGAAAGCCGTCGGGCCCGAACGCGATCGTGCCGCCATTGTGATTTGAGTTGGTGGAATGCGGTATCGTGATGATCGGTTTAACGGTCGTAAGGGCCACATTCGGGTTTGATGGTGATGCCTCGAATTCGCTGATCCTCAAAGAGCCGTCGGGGGCCGGCAATGTGTAGTAAACAAAAAATCGACGGTTCGTCTTATATTGCGGATGAAAGGCCAGACCCAGCAGCCCGCGTTCACCATCGACCGTAGTAAGAGTTGAAATGTTTAGAAACGTCGTCGGTGTATTTGATCCGGGCTGAACAACCTTTATGATCCCGCCGCGTTCGACGATGAAGATCCTTCGCGTGCCGTCACCCGCGTTTGTTAAAAAAATGGGCGACGAAAGACCAGTGTACCGCGTTTGCAGGCGCGTTGTCGGTACAGTAGTCGTCACGCCAAACCCGAACCCATTCACCGCGGCAGCGGCGATTAGAAATAGAAGACCTGCACAGACCGTTTTTGACTTCATAACTACTTCCCCTCTTGATCGAATGACATATTTAGAATTGGATTCTCCGTCCACAGTTCAACCGTGTCGGCGATTTACAAAATTGATGTGTGATAATGACCGTCTCGAAAAAGGATCCCTTCCGGCGGGCACACAGGTATTAACTTTAATTGTAGCGAGTGGGCTTGGATAAACGCAAGACTTTTGTAATCGGGGAATACCCCCATCCATGAATCGTCGTGAGTTCTGCATGAGAAAATAAAAAATTCACGCAAAGTTTGCGAAGAACGCAAAGCAGGAAGCATCTCGACCACAAAACACGACCTAGAGCCGGTACGGCACCCCTTTTTCCTTTAGTCGTGCATCATCATTTTCGTGGTTTTGAAGACGCATCGTAACATCCGCCGTCATCGATAGTTCGGATGACTCGCCGGTCTTGAGACAAGCATAGCCGGCCGCGGCTATCATCGCCGCATTGTCGGTTGATAAATGCTTTGACGGGAAGTAAACCGGGATGCCAAGTTCGGTCGCAAGCCTTCCGGCCGCTTCTCGAAGAGAAAGATTACACGCGACTCCGCCGGCAACGATCAGCGTTTTCGGTTTGAGATCTCGAGCCACCTTACCCATGGTGCCCACAAGCGACCCGACGACCGTCGCCTGAAAGCTCGCCGCAAGATCGTTCACCGGCCTTTCCGGTTCCGCTCCCGGTTCGACCGGTGTTATTTTGTTCTCCCGAATATGCCTTGCCACGGCGGTCTTTAGCCCGCTGAAACTAAAATCGGGGCGGCCGTCGGATATTTTGGCCCTTGAAAACCTTACCGCCTTCCGATCGCCATTCTTCGCTGCCTCTTCAATAAAGGGCCCGCCGGGATAGCCGAGGCCAAGCATCTTCGCCACCTTGTCAAAGGCCTCGCCCGCCGCGTCGTCTCTTGTCCGCGAAATTACCTTGTACTTTCGCTCTTCCGGTATAAAAAATAAGTTGGTGTGCCCGCCCGAGACGATCAGAGCCAGTGCCGGATATTCGATCGGCGGGTTATCAAAAACGACCGAATAAACGTGTCCTTCAATATGGTTAACTCCGATGCACGGGATTGCCAGCCCAAATGCCAATGCCTTGGCGAACGAAACGCCAACCAGCAGCGAGCCAATAAGCCCCGGCCCTTGTGTGACCGCTACAGCATCGATCGAGCCGATACCTATTCCGGCCTTTACCAAAGCGGAATCGACGATCGGCTGGATCCTCGCAAGGTGTTCACGCGACGCAAGTTCGGGCACCACGCCCCCGTAAGGCCTGTGCATATCGATCTGTGAATAGATCTCGGATGAAAGAATCTCTCGGCCATCGCGCACCACGGCGGCCGCTGTTTCATCACATGAACTCTCGATCCCAAGGATGAGCATGCTTTAAGAATATAAGAATATGAGACGAACACGGCCCTATCAAGGCCGCTTAAAAACGGCACACGTCATCAGACGTAAAAAAGGCGTTCGAAAAAAGAAACTCCTTGCTACCTCGGCACGGCGCTTTCTGCCGGAGGAACGTTGTCGATCTTTCCGTCGGAAGTCAGTTTAATAATTCCGCCGAAAAATAAAAGGGCCGCGATCAAAATAAATGCGGCTAGGCTTAAAAGTGCCCAATGGACACCCCGAAACGCTTTAGCCACATCTTCACGTACGACCGTCTCCTCGCCATCGACCGTAATCACTTGTTTTGACATATCTTCTCCTCCTGCTCTGAACAAAAAGTCATCACCTGCTCACAATCTATTCGGTGCAACGCTCGTGCCAATGCCTGTAACCTATTGATCCTAAAAGGCTATTTGTCGTTAAAAAAGTAGGCGATTACGGAGCTAAATCAAAACTGTATTGTTTCCACACAGTTTTTCGTCACCTCTTCGCTTAACGATCGTTTTGAACCCAAAAAGCACCGAATTTCGAGACTCGTGCATCAAACCAACATCAAAATTTCATTTTAGCTGATTTTTCCGACGAGCGATATGCCGGATCGGAGCAAAAACCTAAACCGTAGGAGCAGATGATGCAAAAACGAATTTTATTTACCGTTTTGTGGATAGCGGGCTTGGGTGTTTTCGCCGCCGTAAACGCCCAGCAGGTGTTTAGGCTTACGATCGATTCGCAGGTGCTCAGTGAAGAACGATCCGTGATAGTCCGGATTCCGGCAGCTTATGCTAATTCGACGGCTAAGTTCCCTGTCCTTTATATGCTTGACGGCCACGAGCCTCACCTGACAATGATGGCGGGAATTCTGGACCAGCAGACCTCCGCCGGAAGAAACCCGGAGATCATACTTGTCGGCGTTCAAAACACTGATCGAACGCGCGACCTGACCCCGACGAAAACCGACAGGCAAAACAGCGGCGGCGGCGATAAGTTCCTTCAATTTCTCGAATCCGAGGTTATTCCACAGATCGAAAAGAATTACCGCACAGTGCCCTATCGGATATTTGCCGGCCATTCCCTCGGCGGGTTGACCGTGTTCTACGCGGCGTCATCAAAACCGGACCTTTTCAACGCCTACATTGCCGCGAGTCCGGTACTCCACTGGGACAAGGACTTTGTGATCAAGAAAACTGAAGAGTTTCTAAAAACCGCTTCGAAAAAAAAGAAGCCCCTATTCGTCGCGCTCGGAAATGAGCCCGACTATTTTCAGGGTTTCAACTCGATGAAGGACCTGCTTAAGAAGAAGGGTTCGAATGCGTTCGATTATGAAATGCAGCAATGGCCGGATGAAGATCATGGCTCGATCGTCCTCAGGGCATATTATTTTGGCCTCAGGAAAGTGTATGCCGGATGGCCGCCGCCCGCTGCAGGGACCCTTGCCGATGTGGAATCGCATTACAAAGACCTTTCCAGAAAATACGGCTACTTGGTTGTGCCGCCGGAGAACCTGATGAACCAGATCGGCTATGGTTTTCTTCGGCAAGACAACGTGAGTGAAGCGATCCGCGTTTTCAGAAAGAATGTAGAGATGTATCCGTTGTCGGCCAATGTTTACGACAGTTTGGGTGAAGCTCTGGAGAAAGACGGTTCCCGCGACCAGGCCAGGGAAAACTACGAAAAGGCCTTCGAGTTGGCCGAGCGTCAGGGGAACAAGGAACTTGCCCGGCTTTTCAAAGCAAACGCCGACCGGCTTGCGAAGGCGAATTAGGTCGTTCCATTGTCAGAATTATACAGTGTTTTAGCTGTCGCAATGGTTTTTAATCTGTATTGCTGTAGTCTTCCATACCTTCCGTAAATTATCCTAATGCGAAAAAAAACTTGACGTAAACACATTAAGCTGGAAAAATTAGGGTGTTCGGTCTATTTTCGATACAAGATGTACGGCGTGCCACCCGTGTCTCGCACAAGGGCAGTACTGTTTCGTAAGATTTGGTACTGTTTGGGAAAGCACGGTAAGTCGTCATTTGAGGTTTAACTGACGAATTGTATTGCGCAGTACGGAACCCTTTGACGGCAGACGATCGTTTTTTCGCGTTAGCCGCAATCAACTTTCGAAAGACGCCCAAAAAAAATTAAAGGAAACCCAGGTTTCACCGCAAGGAGAAAAGGAATGACGAAGGCAGTTTATCTCGTTCTTATCATATTGGTAGCCGGATTGTTTTGCGCTCCAAGCGTATCGGCCCAAACAACGGAAATTTCGTATCAAGGCAGCTTGAAAGACAGCGGCCTCGCAGCCAATGCCAATTATGATATTGAGTTCAGGCTTTTCAGCTCGCTTTCCGGTGGATCACTAATCGGTACCGAGATTTTTCTAAGCCCGGTACCGGTTGTTGACGGCCTTTTCTCGGTAAAGTTGAATTTCGGACCCAATTTTCCGGGTTCTGACCGATACCTTGAGATCGCGGTTCGAAAAACGGGGGTCGGGTCGCTTGTGACCCTCGGGCCGCGTCAGAAGATCTCCAGCGTGCCTTACGCGATCCAAAGCCTCCAGGCCGCAGTTGCAACTCAGTCTCTCGTCTCTTCTAACGCTCTGGCATTAGGCGGCATTAACGCCGCGCTATACATCGTTACCGGGGATGCCCGTTTGTCGGATGCACGAGCGCCCCTGCCGGGAAGCGGGAATTACGTTCAAAACACGACCACCCAGCAGGCTGGAAGCAATTTCAACGTCTCCGGCACCGGAACCGCAAACCTTTTTAATTCGACGAACGGATACAATTTTGGAGGTAACCACTTAATTAGCGGGGCTGGTTTGGACAACCTTTTCGCGGGAACCGGTTCGGGCCTCCTCAATCTTGGCCAAAACAATGCGTTTTTTGGGTCAAGGTCAGGCTTTGAGAACAAAGGTGGGTCTTTCAATGCGTTCTTCGGGGCCTACGCGGGTCAGAACAACGTTACCGGCAACAACAACTCGTTTTTCGGATATTTCGCCGGTAACGGAACAACTTCCGGTAGTGACAACTCTTTCTTCGGTAATCGTGCGGGACAGGTCAACACATCCGGTGCTTTCAACTCATTTTTTGGAACGTTCAGCGGCCTGTTCAATTCGACGGGTTCCGATAACTCATTTTTTGGAAATGAGACCGGCTACAGTAACGCAAACGGCAACCGGAACTCTTTCTTCGGTTCGAAGGCCGGTCATGACAATTCCACCGGCTCGGATAATGCTTTTCTCGGCTCTTTCGCGGGGCGGGCAAACACGACCGGTTCCAGCAATTCCTTCGTCGGTTCACAGGCAGGACAGGCAAATGCCAGCGGCGTCAATAACTCATTCGTCGGGGCGTTGGCGGGTTTTACAAATACCGCAAGCAATAATTCTTTCTTCGGAAGCGAGGCCGGAAGGTTCAATACATCCGGTGCGAACAACACATTCCTTGGCCGACGTTCGGGCCACGACAATTCCTCCGGAGAGCTAAATGTTTTTATCGGCCTAAACGCCGGCGGCGGCAACACGCTTGGCAGTTACAATACAGTTATCGGATCCGAGGCCGATGTTCTCGGAAACAACCTGACGTATGCCACCGCGATCGGGGCCCAGGCGGTCGTTAGCACGAACAATACCATCGTTCTTGGACGACCGGCCGACCAGGTCCGAGTACCCGGAGGTTTGAATGTTACGGGAACCCTGACTGCGGGGACGCTTAATCTATCGGCAACCAACCTGACTGGAGTCGTCCCAACGGCGAATGGCGGTACTGGGTTGAGTATGGCCGGAATGGCCGGGCGTTTTCTTCGCAGTGACGGAACAAATTGGCAAAGTTTGCCCTTTACCGCAGCCGACGTGCCGCAAGGAAGCACGTTCTACGTGCAGAATACAACTGTCCAACAGGGATCGACCAATTTCAATATTAGCGGGAACGGAACCGCCGGAGGCACTCTCTCGGCAAACGCGTTCAGCTCCGCAACCCAATACAATATCGGCGGCATTAGGGTCTTGACAGCGGCGGGTTCAAATCTTTTTGCGGGTACAACAGCTGGTACCGCCAACACGACCGGCGGATCGAATTCGTTTGTTGGAAATGGCTCGGGATCATTAAACTCGACCGGCAGCGGCAATTCATTCTTTGGCTCAAGCGCGGGTGGGAACTCGGTATCAGGCGCCAACAACACGTTCGCGGGAGCTTCGGCTGGTTCGGGCAACTCCAGCGGGAGCAATAACTCCTTTTTCGGTGTCAGCGCAGGCCAGACGAATACTATCGGCTCCAACAACACGGTAATCGGTGCCAACGCAAATGTCGGCGGGAACAATTTGACCTTCGCGACCGCGATCGGGGCCGATGCCGTCGTCAGCACGAACAACACCATTGTTTTGGGAAGGACGCTGGATACCGTTCGCGCTCCGGGTAATCTGCAGGTTGATGGAAATCTGATCGCGAGTAACTTCAGCGTCAACGCCTCGAATTTGACAGGCACCGTCGCCGTCGCAAACGGAGGAACAGGTGTTAATTCGTCTGGAGCTCTTGGAAATTACCTTCGGAGCAACGGCAGCATATGGCAGAGTTCAGCGATCGCGGCCAGCGACCTTCCCGCGGGCAACAACAATTATATCCAAAACGGCGTTGGAGCCCAGTCTTCCAGCAATTTCAATATCAGTGGAAATGGAACTGTAGGCGGCGTATTCACCGCAAACAGCGTAAGCTCATCGACCCAATACAATATTCTTGGCACGCGTGTTCTTTCCAATATCGGAACGAGCAACATTTTTGTCGGAGCCGGAACAGGTGTAACGGGAAATGACAACTCGTTCTTTGGCGTAGGGGCGGGAGCCGCTAACTCCACCGGATTTTCGAATACTCTTGTTGGCTCCGGCGCGAATGTAGGAGCCGGAAACCTTTCTTTCGCTACAGCATTAGGAGCAGGTGCGACAGTAGGTACAAATAACTCGGTCGTTCTCGGCCGGGCCGCAGATACCGTTCGGGTTCCCGGCAGTCTGGTTGTTACCGGCGCCTTTAGCGTCCCGGCGGCAAACATCACAGGCGTTCTGGGTACCGCGTTTGGCGGAACAGGCATTAGCAACCTGGGTTCGACGAACGGACACTTCCTTAAGAGCAACGGAACGACGTGGACAACGTCCCTGCTGTTGGCTGCGGACATCCCCGACCTGGCCACAAGCTACATTCGAAACAATGGAAGTGTTCAGGGCGGAGCAACCTTTAATATCGGCGGGAACGGGACCATCGGCGGCACGTTGACGGTTGGAGGTGCTATCAACGGCCCTCTCGCGGCATCCAATCTCACTGGACAAGTCGCGGCCTTGAACGGCGGGACGGGCCTAACTGGCCCCACAGGTACAAATTTTCTTCGCGGCAATGGCTCGGGCGCGTGGGTGAGCGGGCTGCTGACGGCCGGCGATATTCCGAGCCTCGGCGGAACCTATATTCAGAACGGCACGACCCAGCAGGCCACAAGCGATTTCAATGTCTCGGGCAGCGGCACTGTCGGAACCACGATGACGGTCGGCACGACTCTGAACGCTAATACCGTCAATTCCGTGACGCAATATAACATCAACGGGACCCGCGTGTTTGCCACCAGCGGCACGAGCAATTTATTTGCCGGAGCAGGAGCGGGCAGCGCAAGCACGGGAAGCTCGAATGCTTTCTTCGGGAACGACGCGGGCGATTCGAACGTCGCGGGAAGCTCTAATACTATTCTCGGAGCTTCAGCGGATGTGGTTGGCGGCGGCCTGACCAATGCAACGGCGGTCGGGGCCAACGCAGCCGTAAGCCAAAGCAATTCGCTCGTTTTGGGTGGCGTCACGGGAACCAACGGCGGCACGAGCGTGAGTGTCGGCATCGGCACAACGGCGCCAAAGGCAAGGCTAGAGGTTGCCGGCGGAGATCTGCTGATCGGATCACCTGGCCAGGGGCTAATTTTGAAATCACCGGATGGCAACACGTGTACGCGTTTGACGATTGCCGACACGACCGGGGCCCTCGTGGTTACTCCGAACGTGCCGTGTCCCTAGTGCCGGCGATCTTGATCTGCTTTGTTTCGAATGGGTTTAAAGTTCACGCGAATCTTCGGAAGTTGTTGAGAACCGAAAATGAGAAATAGCTTTCTGATCATATTGATCTTGTCGGTTTCGTCGCTCGCCCAGTCGGGCGGGCAGTTTGAGATCACGCGTTCCGTAATTTCAAACGGCGGCGGCAAAAGTACGGGCGGCAATTTCGCACTTGACGGTACGATCGGCCAACCCGCGGTCGGCAAGACATCGGCTTCGAATTTTGAGCTGCAGAGCGGCTTTTGGGGTGGTTCGTCGTCGGGCACCAATCCTTCCCGACCTACGCTTTTTGATTACGACGGAGACAGAAAAGCTGACCTATCCGTAGTGCGGCCGTCGAATGGCCTCTGGTACGTCCTCAAGAGCACTGTTGGTTATTTTGTTATGGGCTGGGGCGAGTCGACTGATTTTCTGGCTCCGGCTGACTATGACGGCGATGGCAAAACCGATATTGCGGTCTTTAGACCTTCAACCGGACAATGGTACGTGGTTAATTCGTCGAACAGCAGTTTTTCTACCTACAGTTGGGGAGCACCGGGCGATATGCCGGCCCCGTCCGACCGGAACGGCGACGGACGCACCGACCTTGTGATCTTCCGACCATCGACCAGTACATGGTATTCGAGTTCAACGACCACAGGGCCGTTCGGCCAGACACAATTCGGGGTTGCGGGCGATAAGCCGGTGGTTGGAGATTTTGACGGAGACGGGTTGGGCGATATTGCGGTTTTCCGCCCGAGCAACCGCAACTGGTACATTCTTAAGTCAAGCACCGGCTTTTTTGTTCAGACCTGGGGAGAGCCTGGGGACATTCAGGCCCCGGCGGATTATGACGGCGATCGTGTAACCGACATTGCAATATTTCGCCCCTCGACCGGGCAATGGTTTCTCGTGATGAGCAGCTTCGGAATCGTCACGTACAATTGGGGCCAGGCGGGCGACAAGCCCGTGCCAGCCGATTATGACGGTGACGGCCGGGCGGACATTGCTATTTTCCGTCCGTCATTAGGTCGATGGTACATGATCAACTCGACCGATGGAATTCTTGTACTTCCATTTGGCACGAGCGAGGATCAACCAACGCAGTCGGCATTTATCTATTAGCCCCGTCTGTCCATTGTATGGAATTCCGCGACCCGCCAGCCTCATAAAAACAGGAGTTGTCAGAATCTATGAGTAATCTTTTGGGATTGGAGGAAGAACGAAGCCAAAGCGAAGATTACGACGATAACGCGCAAGGTCCTGACCCAGATTGGTTAGTAAGGGCGAAGCGCGGAGCCAGCTGGTTTTATTGGATCGCGGGTCTTTCGCTTATCAACTCCATGGCATTTCTGGCGGGTGCAACTTTCACTTTCTGGCCGGTCTCGGTTTTACGGAAATCACGAATGCCGTCGTCGAACTATCCATCCAAAAAGGAGCGCCCAATGCGTTTAAGGTCATCGCCGCGGTTTTCGATCTGATCGTCGTTATCAGCTTTGCCCTTGCGGGCTACTTCTCAAATAAACTCGTGAGCCCCGTCTTTCTCGCGGGGATCATTATTTACACAATCGACACAATTATTGTCCTGTTTCTGGGCGACTTTCTGATGGCCGCGTTCCACGCGTTTGCGCTCTATTCACTTATTCGAGGCTTCATTGCCTGCCGTAGCATTAAGACGTATCATAACGTAAATATGACCGCGGCACCGCCACCCGCCCTTGGTTAAGGCATATAACAATTGATCATCACGCGATCTTGACGACGATCATCGTCATATCGTCATGCTGTTTCGCGCCGTCGGCGAATTTATCGGCGTGAGCGACGATGTGGGGCAGGATCTCGGCGGACGGTTTGTCGATGACGGTTTTTTAGGCATTCGAGCATCGCATCTTCGCCCCACTCTTCTTCTTTCGGGTTCATCGCTTCTGAGATGCCGTCGGTAAAGCCAATGAGCAGATCGCCGGGCAGCAGATCGATCTCACCTTGTTCGTATTCGACGATCATAGGCGGCAGCATACCGACGACCGGGCCGCCGGTTTCGAGCGGGATAACCTCACCGTCCTTCCTGACAAGATACGGCGGATTATGGCCGCCGTTGACGTAGCTGAGCTTTCGCGTTTTCGGGTCGTATTGCGAATAAAAGAACGTCGCGTAGCGGTTTGAGGTCGAGGCTTCGTAAACAAGGGCGTTTATCTGTGACATCAGCCCGGCAAGGTCGTCTTTGAAATGGATCGACTGCCCGCGAAGCGAAGCCTGCAGGCTCGCCATCATCAGCGAAGCACCAATTCCCTTTCCCGAGATATCACCGATCGCAATGCCGAATTTGCCACCGGGAAGTGCGAGAAAATCATAATAATCACCACCAACCCCAAGCGCCGGACGGCACGCTCCAAAATAATCGATCCCTTCGACCGGCGGCAATTCCTGCGGAAACAGCCTTTCCTGAACCTCACGGGCGATATCGACCTCGGCATTTAAGCGCTCTTTCTGCGCCGCCTCTTTGGCAAACGCCTCGGCAAGCCGTGAATTCTCAAGCGCAAGCCCCGTCTGCGATGCCACCGACTTGAGCAGTCGAAGATCGCTGGCGGTATATGGCTCTTCGGATTGCTTCGGACTGAGGCTCAGTATACCGGACAAAGCTCCCTTTACCGCAAGAGGAAGGAGCAACTGAGAATTGAGCTCTTCGATCTGTTTGCGCTCGTCACCGGTGATCATCGGGGTGGATGTGGTTTCCCGATACCCTTCGTCGTAAACGGCGATATGCTGATTGCGGCTCAAAGTGCTGACCGCACGGCCTTTTTCGCTCAATGCCGCGGGCGGCGGAGTGTCAAATCCAATAGCAAACGCTGGCTCAAAGCTAGTGCCGTTCTTCAATAGCATCGCAACCTGAGGTACGTGGAGCGTTTCGCTGATGGTTGCCGCAACAGTCTCAAGCAGCGGCCGCGTCTCTACCATCGTCCTGACGTTTTCGCTCAGATCAGACAGTATTTGGTCGGTGTTATACGCTTCGCGGAAAAACCGACGGTCGATCCATTCGCCAAGAGGCTTTGCCGCAAAATCGATCACCGGGATCATCGCGATGCCGGCCACCATGATCGCGAACTGGATAGCAAAACTTGTCCCATAATTATTTATAGACCAGCGAATTATGAGAGCCACTCCGATCAACGACAAAAACTGCAAGACGCGAACGCCCCCCTTCGCGAGCGCATATTTCAGCCCTTGGCGGATCACAACGCCGACATCCATCGCCCGATAAACAACGATCACATACGCCAAAGTCAAAGGAAACAACAACAGAGCAATCAAGGCGATCAACGCGAGCCAGAAAGGAACAACATCAAAAAACGATCCCCTTGCTCCGCTGACCATTCGGTAAATAACGATAAAAAGCGACGGCATCATCGCCACCATGGTCCCATAAAGCATCAGCTTAAGGCGGCGGCGGGCATCAGGTGCCTTTGTCGTGCCAGCTTTATGGCCAAGTGTTGCGAAAAACATACCGATGGCCAGCATATTTATAAAAATAGCGATTTGGCCATAAGCGTTCGTCAAGGGCCGGATGTGCTCAAGCAGATTTATGCCGAGAAAAGATTTGAAAAACGACAGCAGCGTTATCAATACTTGAAATGAAAGAGGGCCGATTAAAATCCATTTCAACCACGGGAGTTTTCTATCAATCGTCCAGCGTTCCGGAAAGTAAATTCCAAACAAAAACATTGCCGGAGCCCAGATGGCGAAGGCAAAGTCATGGTATGCACCAACCAATGAAGCCGGCGGGTACATCTCAAAACTGAGCGAACTCAACCCAAGCAAAACGAATAACAATAACCACGCCTGCGGGTCTTGCGGACGCACAAATACAACCCAAAACCCCAATAATATGCAGAATGTGGACAACACATAAACGTAAACAAAACCGACAATAAATTTGCTGTAATAATTAAAATCGCGGATGATCTTGACCGGCGGTACCGTCGTTTCATAAGCAGTTGATTCGCCGTCAGCAGACTTTCGCTTCATCGCTAGTGCTATCGGGGCTGATTCATTATCCCGAAGTTTTCCGATCTCTTCGAAAAATGAATCCTCGCTGTCGATCACCCGTCCGTTGATTGCCTCGATACGGTCGCCAACGATGATCCCGGCAGCCTCAGCCTCCGGCGTCAGCGTTACAACTCCGTTGGAATATGTAAACGGTAAAGCGGTCCCTAACAGAGGACGATCCTGAATCTGATAAAATTTGTAAAAATGAACGCCCAGGGCCGATATCGCAAAGGCAAATAAAACCAGAAGCGGTATATACAAGAGTCTGTTTTTCTGCATTTTGTTTAACGTCGGTCGAGATCGTAGGATCTCCAAGCCGGTTTATGATCTTTGGACAACTTTTGTTCCGTCAGGATCGCTCGAACCATTTCGATCGGGATGGCGCCTTCCTTTAATATCCGATCATGGAAATCGCGGTCGGTCATTTTTTTTGAATCGACCAGATCGTGGTGCAGAGCGTACAACTGCAGCCCGCCCATCATATAAGCCATTTGATAAAGCGGGCCGTAGTCGCCGGCGAATGACCTCCGGACCTCGGCCAGGGCATTGTCGCGTTCGTGTCCTACTTTGTTTACGAGCAGATCGACACACTGTTCGGGCGTCCAATTGCCAAGGTGAAAGTTTAGCGAAAAGATGATGCGGGCGGCGCGATGCGAACGCCAGAAGAGGGCTCCGATCTTGTCTTCGGGCGTCTTTGTAAACCCTTTGTCCCAAAGGAGAAACTCCCAATAAAGCGCCCAGCCTTCGCCCCAGAACGGTGTCCTGAATAGTTCCCGATACGGCCGGTATCTGCGGGTCATAAAACCTTGTAGGTGATGGCCGGGGATCAGTTCGTGATGGGTGACAGCACGCGCAAAATGCGGGTTGTTTCCGCGCATCGACATCATCTTCTGCTCGTGCGTCATACCGTCGGTCGGATAGGACACGAGGATCGTTTCGCCGCCTAGAAAGAACGGAGCAACAAGCTGCCGTTCGGGCGTCATCATCTCCATCCGCCACGTTTCCTCGGCCACTTTCGGGACTGTCACGAGATCGTTCTTCTTCACGTAATCGATCGCTTCACGGGCAAGATCACGGATCAAGGCAGGCTGTTTTCCGGGCTCGACGTACTTTTGCTTAACGGCCTCGATGGCCTTCATATAATCGTCGCCAAAGCCCATTTCGCGCGACGCTTTCTTAAATTCCGCGATGCACCAATCGAACTCTTTATTTGCGATCTGGACAAGTTCCTCAGGCGTGTATGGGATCATCTCGAACTCGAGTTCTTCGATCAGCGCCTCCCTGCCGATCGGGTCGCCGATGATCGTTGTCCTATCGTCTGGAGCAAGTCCGACGAGTTTCGCCGAAACGTACGTCAGGTATTTTTGCAGTGCTTCGTCGGCGGCCTCGTACGGCTTTCTGTTCCACCACGTGAACGCCGGATCGTAAAGGTCGTGAAACTTATACCAGCCGCGGAGGGTGCCTCTTAGGCCGGAAATCGTTCTAAACGCACGGTTAGCAACAGTCCGTTTCGGCTTTGCGATCTTGCCGTCGTCAATGGCTTTTTGCGTGTCGATTATCTGCCGTGCCATTGCATCGAGCAACGCAGCCGTTTTCGCCGGATCCATCGACTCAAGCCGCCGCCGCTGGTCCTCAAGCTCGCTTATCGTCCGGGCAAACGGCATCAGGAGCGCCATCTCCTCAACCTGAACCTTCTCGCGATCCAACTCCCGCGTCTCCCGCCGCAGATGATTGGCGAAAAGCACGTAGTCGATCTGCTCGTCATGATTCAGCGAATCAAACTTCATCCGCTCAAGCTGTGAGAGATACTCGGCGTACAGTTGCCTGAAACGCCCGGCCCGAATCGGCGAAATTTGCGCTGTGTAGAGCCGGTTAAACGCTCCAACGTCCTGTGAAAATCGTTCGATAATTGCGCGAAGGCGGGATGACGATCCTAAGTCGTCTTGTTCCCGAGCAGCCGGCTGGGTCGACACACCATGCGCGAAAGTTATCAAAAGGAGAACCAGTCCGAGTATTCGTTGTCTCATAACTTTTCTGAGTTGAAGAAGGGATTTACACCTGTCTCGCTCCTGTTCGGGCATGAACTCCTGGACGGCCCGTCTTTGAGTTCAAAACGCGATGGTGTAACAATAGACCAACCAATCTTACATCAGAACCGGAAATTATATGAATGCCATCAAGGTGCTCGCAGGGAATTTACAGGTAGCAATAATACTCGTGTGTCTCGCCGTTTTTACTCAGGTCGCCGTGCCTCAATCCGCGGTTGATCGCGATTTCGAACCGGACGCCATGAACCCTTTTGGCCGGATCAATCCAAAAGCCCCGGCCGAAACAAAGGAGTTTTCATTTCTCATCGGCGAATTCGATTGTCAGGAGGAATTCCTAAACGCTCAGACCGGAAAATGGATAAAATTCCCGGCCGTATGGTCGGCGAAATATTTCTTGAATGGCCACGGTATTGTTGATCAATACTGGAGCCCGACATTTTACACATCCAATATCCGCATCTTCGACGAGAACGATCGGAAATGGAAGGTCACTTTTCTGCGGATGAGTCCTTATTCGACGGGCGTGTGGGCAGGCATAAAAGAAGGCGAAAACATGGTAATGCGGCAGGGAACCGATGAAAAAGGCACCCGGCTAACTTTTTCGAATATCTCAAAGACACGCTTCCTTTGGACCGGTGAAACCATGACGAATGGCAAGGCAAGCGCCTTTTGGAGATCCACTTGCAAAAGGCTTAAATAGCTACGACAAAGAAAGACAACTAGACACGGGAGTGTGATTCCAAAAAAAAATTCCCGCGCTCACGTGAGTCTGTCGGGTAATTACCATATTCGATTCCAAAAACGAAAAGTAAAATATTATGTCCAGCGATTTTTCTTATGATACGGTTCCGTATCAAAGCACCTTTCAGCCGCAGATCTACCCGGATCGGATGGCGAGCTTCGCCACGCTGCTTGGGATGAAACCGAAAAAGATCGATAACTGCCGTTATTTAGAGCTGGGCTGCGGCGAAGGCGATAATCTGATCAGTTTTGCGTTTGTGCTGCCGGAAAGCGAATTCGTCGGGATCGACCTGTCCGCAAAACATATCGCGACCGCAAACAGAATGGCCGAAGAACTCGGTTTGAAAAACATTAGGTTCTTGCAGGCGGATTTGATGGATATTAAAAGCGAGGAGCAAGGAAAGTTCGATTACATTGCTGCGCACGGTCTCTTCTCATGGGTTCCCCATCTTGTTCGGGAACGGATCATGACACTCTATTCGGAAATGCTTGAAACGAACGGGGTTGGATACATTAGCTACAACGCACTTCCCGGCGGATACATGCGGCAGATGTCGCGCGATATGATGCTCTACCACACGCAGGGGGAACCATCGTCACTTGAGAAAGTTGAAAAAGCAATTTCGATTTTGGGTTTTCTTCGTGAAAACACAAAATCCGACCCTTACTACAATGAGATCCTGAAAAATGAGATCGGATTTGTCACAAATCACAGCCCGACAAGCGTTTTTCATGACGAGCTGGGGGAGATCAATCAGCCGTTCTATTTTCACGAATTTATTGGAATGGCCAATGCCTGCAATCTGCAGTACCTATCCGAGGCCGAATATTACACGATGCCCTTGCATCAATATCCGCCCCAAACTGCCGAAATGCTCAATTCGTTCGGCGACGGCATAATCCGCCGTGAACAGTATATCGATTTTCTGCGGTGCCGGCGTTTCCGCCAGACACTTCTTTGCCACGCTGACGTAAAAATAAACCGCGATGTCGAACCCCTGAAATTACGCGATTTTTATATTGCTTCGTCGTTCAATCCCGTTGACAAAGATGCGGACCTTACCGCACTCAAGCCCGAAAAATTTCATTTCCCGAGCGGCACGACCGCCGAGCTCGAACACGGCCCGACAAAGGTCGCGCTTGCCCATCTTGGAAGCATCTGGACAGGCTCGATACAGTTCGACGAATTGATGGAGCTGACCCGAAGCCAATTGGAAAATAAAGGTGTTGTCATCGAAGATTGGGAAAAGGAACTCAAGACAACCTGCTCAATCCTGCTTGAACTCTCAACGGCCCGAACGGTCGAACTCCATACTCACCAACCGAATTTCACCCGCGAGATCAGCGAATTTCCAACCGTCAGCGCTCTTGCCCGCTGGCAGCTAACACGCGGCGACAGCGTGACATCAATGAACCTCACCCGGGTAAAGGTCGATGATTCGTTCTTTAAAAGTCTTCTGCTCCTGCTCGACGGCACGCGAAACCGGCTCGAGCTAAAAAGAGAACTCCGGAAAAAAATAAGCGCCGGAGAATTCTCAGATGTCGGCCAAAAAGCCGAGCTCCTAAGCGATTTGCCCACAATGTTTAACGAGAATATGGAACAGATAGCCGGCGTGGGGTTATTGATTTCGTAGCCGAACAGATCGAAACCACGTCGAGGATTGAAAAAACCATGGTCTGACTCGAATTAACACTTCGTTACCCTTAAATATACGAAAGGAAGCTCGCTCCTTTACCTAAACTCAATCCAAAATTCTCCGCGACTGTCTGTCCTATGTCGGAAAGGCTGTCACGCGTTCCGAGATCAATCCCTGATCGGGCCGATTTCCCGTAAACCAGCAGCGGAACGTATTCGCGGGTATGGTCGCTTCCCTCTTTCGTCGGGTCGTTTCCGTGATCGGCCGTCATTATCAGCAGGTCGTCATCGTTTAGCGAATCGAGGATCTCGGGCAGGCGGGCGTCGAAATGTTCGAGCGCCTTAGCATAGCCCTCGGTGTCACGGCGATGGCCGTAGAGCATATCGAAATCAACGAGGTTACTGAAGATCAGGCCTTCTGATCCAGCGTTTAATGCGTTTATAGTCTGGTCGATGGTTTGATCGTTGTTCTTTGCGGGCAGGTCCTGAGTTACTCCCATCGAATCGTATATCGACGCGATCTTGCCTATGCAAACCACGTCGAGGCCTTTCTCCTTGAGCATAGGCAGCAGATTGTCCGAAGGCGGCGGCACGGCGTAATCATGCCGGTTCTCGGTCCTCTTGAAATCTACGGCATTACTTCCTACGAACGGCCGGGCGATCACGCGGCCCACTTTGTCTTCGCCGTCCAGAATGCGGCGCGCTATCTCGCACATCTCATAGAGCCGGTCGATCGGGACGACCTCTTCGTGAGCCGCGATCTGAAATACCGAATCCGCCGAAGTGTAAACGATCGGCTTGCCCGTTCGCATATGTTCTTCGCCAAGCTCCCTAATGATCTCCGTGCCGCTGGCAGTAACGTTGCCAAGCACGCCGGGTACGGCCGCTTTAGTCACGAATTCACGAATAATTCGGTCAGGAAAGCCGCTCGGAAAAGTCGGAAAGGCCTTTTCCAGAACAATCCCCGCCATTTCCCAATGCCCGGTCGTTGTGTCCTTTCCGTTCGATTTCAGTGTGCACTTGCCGAAACTGCCTAAGGGATCGTCAATCGGCGGAAGCCCGGCAAGCGGCCGGATATTGCCAAGGCCCAGCCGCTGCAGATTTGGTAATGCGACCTTACGAGATTCAAGAATATGACCCAGTGTGTCCGCTCCTGCGTCGCCCCAATCGGCGGCATCCGGCATCTCGCCGATCCCGGCACCGTCCAGAACTATTAAGCAAATGCGCGCGAATTTCATTTCTGTCATATTTGAAAAATATGCCATTTCTTATTATAATGGCATGTCAGTGCATTTGGTAAAAGTACACTCAGAGTATGAATCAGCATTCGATAAAAACCAAAGTGACCGAGGGAGGACGCATTGTCATTCCAGCAAAAATGCGCGCGGAACTTGGGATAAAGGTCGGTAAAAATGTCACCCTGACGGTAAAGAATGGAAGTCTGGAGATAACAACGCGGGACGAGGCGTTTCGTCGCATTGAAGAAATGATGAAACCGCATATCAAGCCTGGGAGGTCAGTCGTCGATGAGTTGATAGCCGAACGGCGGCGGGAAGCGGAAAATGAATAAGATCGTCCTTGACTCATCCGCGATCCTGGCAATTTATTACAACGAACCCGGAAAAAAGAAGGTCCGGTCACTGCTCGATAAAACCGAGCCTCTGGTCACTTCGGTAAATTTATGCGAAGTTTTCACAAAACTTCTCAATGATGGCCTGACCGCCGAGGCGATCGGCGAATCTTTCACGGCCCTGGAGATCGAGGTTCGGAATTTCGATCAGTTCCACGCAATGCAGGCAGCCGAATTACGGCTGCCCACGAAACATTTGGGCCTGTCGCTGGGAGACCGGGCATGCCTGGGGTTGGCTCTCCTGGAAAAAGCGGTCGCGGTTACAGGCGACAAGTCCTGGTCCGGGCTGAAATTCTGCAAGATCGAGGTGATCAGATAGAACACTGCGCGTCGCGAGAAGAACCGTCAATTGGCGGGCGCCGTATATCCTTCCCGTGCCCTTACCTGAGTTCCCGGCGGCAGCCCTTTTACATCGACCTTTATCCGTCTGAATGTGCCGTCCTTCTTTTCATTCGATGAGTAATAACCCAGGCTGTACTTTGTGCCGATCTCGTCCGCTACACTCTTGAAGGCCGCTCTGGCTTCGGACAGATCGCCGACCGGAAAGACCTTTCCGCCGGATGTCTTTGCCAAAGAATTCATTTCATCGCCCGCCATTTCATATAATTTCTTGCTTATGGCCAGCCGTTCGAAATCGCCCAACTGGCAGAAATCGGCAGTGGTTTCCACTTTGCTGCTCGGCGAAAACCTGCGGTAATACCGGCGGATCTGGGCCGCGGAAAAACGGATCGCTATCTCACAGTCACCCAAAAGATTCTGCTCGAAAAAATCGCGTGTGTTTACTTGGATGAAATAGCAGATGATGCCCGCCTTTGCGAACAGCTCCTCGGCCTCCGCAAAGTCTGATGCACTAGTCGAATCCACCCCGTCGGTCAAAGCGACCAACGCCCGCCGTCCCCGAAACTCAGGCCTGGCGGGCTCGCCAAACACGGTCTCTGCAACCTTTAACAGGCTGTCATAATACGGCGTGCCGTTGCTCGTGCTCATTCTTTCAATGGCGCTTGAAAGAGCGGCCGGGTCACTTGTCAGTCGCGTCAACACCTCGCTCGCGGGCACGGCGCGTTTGTCTTTCGTATCAGTCTTAAAAGCCACTATCGAAACGCGGTCGCCCGGCCGAAGCGAATTGACAAAATTCTGTGCGGCCCGCTGGATCAATCGCAGTTCGGCACGGGCCGATCCTGAAGTGTCAAGAAGAAGCGCAACTTCGAAAGGTGCTGTTGTTGCCGCGAAATCGGCAATTTGCTGCGGCTTTCCGTCCTCAGAAACGGCGAAGTTGACCTGTTTCAGGTTCAGCACGGGTTTACCCGCACGATCGGTAATCACGACCGGCACCTCTACCAGTTCCGTATCCACCCGTATTACGTCATCTTCGTCATTTTTTGGTGTTTTCTTATCCTGTGCCGGGACCGCGGTCAGCGAACCCAGCGTCAACAGCAGAAAAAACACCCCTTGTTTGCGTAGCATTTATGATCCCTCTTACCAACCAATATTATGTCTTGATTTTAGCAGAAAACATCGCAAAGGCCGAAGTTTTCCGAACGCCGGCCATATATTTCGCGAAGCGTTTTCGCAGTCTATTCGAACTATGCTAATATCCTGAAAACACATTATTGGGCTTCTCTGACCATTACGCGATTTTTCAAAGATGTTCACGGGCTTCGCTCCATGAATAGCGGCCTATTGTAAGAAAACAAGGAGAAAAACGATGAAGAGATCTATCTATCCAGGGATTGCTGTTAGCCTTCTCCTGGGCATGCTGTCGATGAACACCATTGCTCAGTTGATCAATGAACTCGACGTTAACCCGGGTGGAACCGACGCCCCGTGTGAATATGTTGAACTGAGGGGAACACCCAACGCGATCATTCAGGACGTTTACTTCGTTGCTTTCGAAGGCGACGGAGCAGCGGCCGGAACGGCCGACGTCGTTCTGGGTTTCGGTAATCCGGGCCCGGCATTTGGTTCGAACGGCCTCATTGTTTTTACCGGCACGGCTGCCTGCGGATCGCGCACATACCCCGCGGAAACGGCCAGATTCCAAACCACTTTCCTTGACTCTCCGGCAGCGGGGGCGATCGAGAACGGCACCAATTCTTACTTGCTTATCAGCTCCGCCACGGCGATCACGCCCGGGACTGATTACGACACGGACAACAACGGAACACTCGAAGGGCTTCCGGGCGGTGCCACTATTCTCGACGCGGTCGCGTGGACCGATGGTGATGCAGGTGACATCATGTACGGCGGTGTAACTCTATCGGCGGCTGGTGGAACGATAGGTGCGGCTACCCGATTCCTTAATAACACAACACCAAACTCGGCGGCGGCGTGGTACGCAGGGGCGATGACTGGAACCAATGATGCCACAACATACAGCCCCACCGTCCGAACGTCAAATTTTCCCTCGGATGGAGCGTTGACACCGGGAGCACCAAACCTTGGTACTTCAGGCGGAGGTGGTACGGGCCTTACGACAACATTCACCGCATATTTGAGCGGGGCGCAGGAAGTTCCGGTCAACCCTTCAACCGCAAAGGGGTTTGGTCGCGTTACGCTGAACGAGGCGGAAACTTCTATTACAGTGTCTGTCTCTTATGGGTCCGCGGCCGCTCCGCTTTCGAGCAATGTAACTGTCGGCCATATTCACGGCCCAGCGACACCGGGCGTGAACGCTGGGGTCCTTTTTGACCTCGCTCCAGCCGGCGGCGTTACCTTTGGCTCGGTATCTAACGCGACCTTCAACATTACACCGGCGCAAGTGGCGGATTTGAAGGCCGGCCTCTTCTATTTCAATATACACACGGCTAATAACCCGGGCGGAGAGATTCGCGGCCAGATCCTCGTACCGCGTTCGGTCTTGGATATGAACGGCGACGGCCCCACCGATTATTCGGTCGTTCGTGCGGCCGGCGGGGCTGGCTCGCAGCTGACATGGTACAGTTCCCTGAATACCGGCAGCCCGAGAGGGCCGCGTCAATGGGGCATCAGCGGCGATCAGGTAATATCCGGCGATTTTGACGGCGACGGATCGGACGACGAAGCGGTTTTCCGCCCGTCGAACGGCACGTTCTATATCATCCAAAGCGCGACACTTACGCTCCGAATCGATCAGTTCGGACAAAATGGAGATAATGCGCGCGTGGTCGGTGATTACAACGGCGACGGCCGCGACGATCTTGCCGTGTATCGTTCCGGCACCCAGAGTTTTTGGTTTTACAAGACGTCGACAGCAGTTTTGTTCACGTCCGTTGCATGGGGCCAGACCGGTGATGTTCCCGCTCCGGGTGACTATGACGGCGACGGAAAAGCCGATTTCGTCGTTCGGCGGGCCGCCGGGGCGAACGGCGTGTTTTGGAAACGATTTGCGACCGGATCGATGTCGACCGAAACCTTCGGACTCGCGGGTGACTCAATTGTGCCGGGCGATTACGACGGAGATGGAAAAACCGATATCTGTGTGGTAAGAACGGCAGGCGGCTTTTTCGTTTGGGATTTCGAACCAAGCGGCACCGCTGGAACTACGGTCGTGTCGGATACGTGGGGCGTACCCGGCGATCTAACTGCCCAGGGGGACTACGACGGCGACGGACGAACGGATTACGCTATCTACAGGCCGGGCACACAGGGAACCTTCTATATCATGACCGTTGGGGTGAGAACGATCTTCACTAAAGATTGGGGGCAGGCGGGCGACGTGCCCGTGGCCAATTTCAATACGTTCTGATCGTTTTGGGATTTGAATCGACAAAAAAGCCGGGAGCGATCCCGGCTTTTTTGCGTTTGAATTGGTGTGATTTCGGAAGTCAAAACCCGACTAATTAGACATACTTCCCTACCACCTTTGCGATCGCATCGCGTGAAACGGCCCCGACGATGCGCTCCTGTTCCTGGCCGCCCTTAAATAGGATCAGAGTTGGAATGCCGCGAATGCCATAACGCTGCGGAACATTCTGATTGTTATCGACATCCATTTTAAAGAACGTGGCCTTGCCGACATATTCTTCCGCCACTGCCTCGACCGATGGCGCGATCATTCGACAAGGGCCGCACCATTCTGCCCAAAAATCCACCAGCACCGGCTGGTCAGAACCAAGCACCGATGTCTCAAAGTCCGTATCTGTTACTTCCTTAGCAAAATTTGCCATAGTATCTCCCTTTCGTATCGCTAAATAATATATTAATCCTAAATCGATCCGCAAAACCCTAAGGTTAAAACCCTCATCCCCATACGTTTATTCCGAACGAGAAATCTTAACCCAATGACAATTGTAACAACAATAGTTACAGTTGTCAACCAATGTCCGGGGCAGAATTGCCGGAACTTCTGAAATCAAAAATAAGATCACCTTTCGAATAACGGCCCTCGTCAAAAACATGTGAATAGTGCTTACTCAGCTCATCGAGATAAAGCTGATACGGCAGGTCGGAAAAAGCTCCGTAATCGTGGACGTACTCCATGAACTTACCTCCCGAACCGTCAAACTCCTGAAAGATCGAATCCCCCGTACCGTCGAACTCCAACGGTTCGACGCCGAGGAACTTGCACAATTCCCGATTAAAGGCGGGAGTCGTCTTTCGCCACTCGCCGTCCAGCAGCATTTCCGCCGCTCCGTGAAAAACCAGAAAGTCAGTGTTCAAGAGAGTTTGCAGCCGATCGGTCGCGATGTGATTTCGCACAATATAGAAACTAAGCCGGCTCGGAATACCGGCCGCCCTCGCCGAGGCGGCCAGCAGGACAGCCTTTTCCACACAATAGCCGCGAGTTTTTGTCAGCAGCGTGCTTGCCTTCAATCCTTCTCTACGCAGATCCAGTAAATAGGGGTCATAGAAAAAGCCATCGCGAACCGCGTAATATAAGGATACGGCCTTATCTTTAAAGCTCGCCGACGGCGCGGTATTTGCTTCGGTGAAAAGGCGTACCGCGTCGCTATCAAAGTCCAGGAATTCAGTTGGCTTCAAAAACTCGTCCATAACCTAGCGGCATTCATTTTTACGCTTTGACCGGATCTGCTTCGGCTTAGATCATAGATCTGACAACGCCGCCGTCAACCCGGACCGCGGCACCGTTTATCGCCGACGCGAGCGGGCTGCACAAAAATGCCACAACATCGCCTATCTCTTTTGGCTCGATGAATCGCTTCAATAGCGATGTCGGCCGAGCGGTTCTGAAGAATTCCTGCTCCATCTCATCCATTGTTATGTCCTGCTCCGCCGCCATTTGCTCAACAAATGTCGAAACCCCTTCGGAGGCCGTCGGGCCTGGGAGGACCGAGTTTACCGTGACCTTGGTACCGGCCGTAGTCTCGGCCAATCCGCGTGCGACAGCGATCTGGGCCGATTTTGTCATGCCGTAATGTATCATTTCGGCCGGAATCTGAACACCGGATTCACTTGAGATAAAAATAACGCGGCCCCATCCTTTCTCCTTCATTTTTGGCAGATAAAAGCGGCTCAGACGTACACCGCTCATGACATTCGCGTCGAAGAATTTTTGCCAATCGGCATCCGGAATGTCTTCGAACTGTTTTGGCTCATAAATGCCGACGTTGTTTACAAGAATATCCACGTCCGAGATGCCGTCGATGATCTTTTTTGCTCCTTCTTCGGTTGAAAGGTCCGCAAAAACACCGGAAACACGGGCGTTGTCGTGACCGGCCTTTACTGTCGCGACGGCCCCTTCGACGCGTTCCCTCGATCGTCCGTTAAGAACGACATTTGCTCCTTCCGCGACAAGCGATTCCGCGATCGCCAAGCCGATACCGGCCGTCGAACCGGTAACCAACGCTGTTTTCCCGATCAGTTTTAAGTTCATCTAATTTCCCGTTACTCCTTCAACGAGGGCGCCTGATTTAGGCGACACGCACCACGATCTTTCCAAAATGCGAACCCCTTTCCATGTGCCGCAAGGCTTGAGCTGCCTCATCGAATGCGAAAACGCGGTCTATCACCGGTCTTAGCTGGTTCGCCGAGACCGCTTTGTTCATATCTTCGAACATCCGGCGAGAGCCGACAAAAATTCCCTGCAGGCGCAGGGCCTTCATGAACGCCATCACCGGATTAAAGCCCGCTCCACCGGTCAATGCCCCGATCATCGCGATGTGCCCGCCGATCCGCGCTGCGTTTATCGATCGCGGCAAAGTTTCCGCACCGCCAACCTCGACCACATGATCGACGCCTTCCCTTTCTGTAAAATCCAGTGCCGCGGCATCCCAGTCTTCCCTTTCGCGATAGTTGACCGCCGCATCGACCCCAAGTTCCATCAGCCGTTCGATCTTTTCATCACTCCCGGAGGTAGCGAAAACACGTGCACCAGCCATCTTTGCAAATTGGACCGCGAATATTGAAACACCGCCCGTTCCTATCGTGAGGACCGTGTCACCTGGTTTGATCTTTCCGGAATAAACCAGTGCGTGCCAAGCGGTAAGGGCCGCGCACGGCAGTGCGGCCGCTTCCTCATAAGATAAATGTTCCGGGATGCGAACCACCGACTCCTGATCGAACGCGGCAAATTCCCGAAGGACGCCATCCCATTGGGCGCCCGCCCCAAGCGATGTTCGCCGTTTCTCTTCGCTTGAATCTCCATCGAACCAGCGTTGAGCAAAAATGGGCATAACGCGGTCGCCTGCCTTCCATTTCGCAACTCCGGAACCGACCGCCGCGATCTCTCCGGCGCCGTCAGAGAATGGGATCGCCGGTAACTTCATCCGCGGATTATAGGTGCCCGTCACTACCATCAGGTCACGGTAGTTCAATGAAACAGCATTGATCCGCACAAGGACTTCGTTTGCCCCAGGTGACGGGTCTTCCCTTTCCGCGATGCTCAGGTTGTCGATGCCAAACTGCTCTACTTCGTAAGCTTTCATAGAGTTTCTTGAAAAACCAAGTGTTTCGGAATAAGTGAAAAATGATAGC
>JBGTJP010000153.1:0-15461 GCA_041745075.1 Pyrinomonadaceae bacterium
ATCTATCACCTATTCCGAACACCGGGGAACAAAATCCGCCCACCGGTGTCTAACTATTTGAACGGTTGGCACCGGACATTGAAATGGAGGATTTTTGAAAATGTTTGACAAGATGATCGTTTCCGACGCAAACAGCGTCGAGTCCAAAAGCCGCAGCCGTTATTTTCTTGTGTCCACGACGGTGGTCGGGATCTTATTTATTACGGCCGTCGTGTTCAGTCTTTACGCCGCCGATATCGGGCTCGGCAATGACGAGTTTGAGATATCGATGATGCTCGCCCCCGTCACGCCCGACCAGCCCGAACCGCCGCGACCCGAACCGGAGCGTGCTCAATCACAACCCCAGCAAGCCGACGAACCCTCGCGCGTTCACAATATTCCCAGGCTGGACGAACATCCGATCTCTGTACCCGACCAACCGTCCGTTACGCCGAGCCAGTTTCTGTCGCGTCCAATTGGAAGGTTTAAACCCGGGCCGGTTGACACCGGTATCGGCGCATCAGGCGACGCTGGGCCTGCACGCGGAGGCGACAATTCAACCGGGACAGGATCGTCGAGCGAGCCGGGGTCGGGGCCGGTGGCCGAAACCGTAAAGGTTCCCCCTCCGCCACCGGTGATCAAACCGAAACGGCCGGTGCCAACCGTGCCTATTTCAATAGGTGTAGCGAATGGCCACGCGACGCATTTACCAAAACCTCCCTATCCGGCGGCCGCTATTGCCGTTCGCGTAGAAGGAGAGGTTACGGTACAGGTGACGATCGATGAAACCGGAAAGGTCGTATCGGCAAGGGTCGCCAAGGGACATCCCTTGCTGCGGGCCGCAGCCGAGAAAGCTGCCTGGGGAGCTCGGTTTACGCCAACGAAACTTTCGAACGTACCCGTAAAGGTCACGGGAGTGATCGTCTATAACTTCAAACGAAGCTGATGCCGCGGCTTCGTCCTGGGAGCGCAGGCGACCCCGCCTGCATGAGCGTGAAACGCGAACAACCTGACCAGTAAACGTCTGACAGTTCCAACTATTGACGCCGCAAAAGACGCGGGGTTGCAGGCGAGGCCGCCTGCGTCCCAGGAACTTAGGTCGTCTGCGTTCCCAGGAACTTTATCAATCCCGGCGTATCCAGGTCATAGACCGGGACCGGAAACTCTGAACACAGGTCCTCGAACATCATTCCGTCAAGCAATATCGGTTCATCCGACTTGATCGTGTGTTTAGGAATGATGACAAAATCTCCTATTATCCTGTCCTTCACCCCCAAGTAATCCTGGCCGGTCAAAAGGCCGGCCACGGCCACGTCTCCGCCAAAATATGTGTTCGGAACGGCAAGTACGCTCAGCTTTGAGCCGGTTAGTTGATTGTATTTTTCGATCTGCTCGCTAAGGATAGGAGCAAACATCTCGCCGGTTAGGATAGTGCCGAACATTTCTGCTCGGCCCGTGAGCGTGTCGGAGCCACCTGCGTAAGCGGGTGGTAAAACCGTGACACCTGATCGACCGGACGGAACGATTGCCGCCGGATGCGTGCGCACATCCCGTTTCGCAGGCTGTTCGACGGCACGTGGCAATCGCTCGCTAGTTTTGAGAAGGCGCTCGAACGAATTCAAAAACGTCCGCACCATCCCTACGCCGTCTTCTATCTGCGGATAGTTCCCATAATGCCGGCGGCTTGGCACATCCAATCCCGCCTTTAGATAAATTTCATCGCCCAAGAATGCAAACGTAACGCCCAAGGTCTTTCGAAATTCTTTCTGCAGCTTTTCAACTTGTTTGATCGTGCTTCTGCAAAATTCGGGGGTTACGCGGGTCAGGCGTTCGTCGGTGTTGTACCGGGTCAAGGCGACGGGCACGACGGCGGTGCTTACGACCTTCGGAAAATATGCCGCCAGATCGCGAAGCGTCTTTTCTAACTGCACATCGTCATTGATACCGGGACACAAAACGACTTGCGCGTGCAGTTCGATATCATTATCAAGCAGTGTCTTTAACTTTCCGGAAATGTCCGCCCGGTCTTCCGAAACACCAAGAAGATAAGCCCGCGTCTTAAGGTCGGTCGCGTGGATCGAAACATATTGCGGCGACAGACGCTGTTCGATAATGCGTTTCATCTCGTCGTCGGTTATCGACGAGAGCGTGGTGTAATTGCCGTAAAGAAACGAAAGCCTTATGTCCTCATCCCGCACAAAAAGCGAAGGCCGGGCGTCAGCCGGATTTCCCTTGCAAAAACAGAAGATACATTCGTTCGCACATTGCCGAGGCACGATCTGCTCGAAATTCAACCCGAAATCCTCGCTTTCGTCGCGGTCGAACTCGATGTCGATCGTCTCGCCGTCAGGCTTTTTGACACGAAACGTCAGCTCCGTCTCGCCCGCCGTCTGAAACCGGAAATCGAGATAATCGCGTACCGAACGCCCGTTAACTTTGATAATTCGGTCATTCGGCGCAAGCTCCAACTCGTCGCCAAGACTATCAGGCGTCACCTCGGTGATGATCACGCCCGGCCGGCGAAGCTGCGTTACTGCTGGTGTGACTGCAAATTCGTACATACTCGAACTTGTTAGTGTATGTTTCGCGCGACCGGGTTGGCAAGGCGATTCACGATCGCTCCGTGCGTCACTTTGAAGGTTGAAGCGGGAAAACCGCTTTTGCGCACTTCGTGTCTTCCCTTTGTGTTCTGTGCGTTAGCGGCCTTTTTCTCAACACAAAGACCACAAAGCTGGGGACACAAGTCCGCGAAGGGGCGTCAGCCCGTTTCCGAATCAACGGTCATCTCAATCGTTTTTAATAGTGGGCCTTTGCGGTTCGAGGCGGTTGAGGTTTGTTCGTGCGGCCTGATTTTGCGGGTCGATCTCAAGTGCTTTTTTGTAATCGGCGATCGCCTCATTGCGGCTGTTCGACATTTCATACGCATAGCCCCGGTGGCTGTATGCGGTCGATGACTTCGCCGTGAGGCGTATCGCCGCCGAGCAATCGCTTATCGCTTCGGCGTACTGTTTCCACGCGTAAAGGTAAATTGCACAACGGTTTATGTAAGGCGTCGGGCTTTGCGGCTCGGCCCCTATCGCAAGCGAAACATCGTCAAAGGCCTTTTTGTAATCCTTTTTATTGAAGGCTTCCAAACCGCGGCTGTTGAACGCGATCTGAAGCTGGCCGTTCACGGCCGCGAACTGTGGGTTCGTCCGCTTAACATTCTCGAAATCGGCGATCGCTTTGTCATAATCCGTTCTCATCCGATACGCGATGCCGCGCTTGTAATAGAGCAGGCCGGAGAGCTGCCCCGATGCACCGCGAAAAGCCTGATTACATGCGTTTATTATCCCGTTTGCCGCCGATTTTCCCTGGTCCGGGCTCATCGGTCGCCGGTCGATGTAAAGGCAGTCGAAGGTCGGCTGTTTTTCAAGTTCAGGCCTCAATTTCGCGGCCTTTGCATAGTTCTCAGCCGCCGTCGAAGGGTCACCCTTCAAATCGAAAACGACGGCAGTAAAAAAGAATATATCGGCGTCCCGGTTATCGGACTTTGCGGCGGCGGTCAGGTCGGCAAGCGCCGGAGCATACTCGGCGTTCATCAGATAACATGTCCCGCGGCCAAGGAGAGCTTTTGCGTGTTTCGCGTCCACGCCAAGAATTCGCGTATATTCCGGGATCGCGCGGTCGCAATCGAACTTGTTTTTTAACTCGTCGGCGGCGGCAAGCGTAGCGGCAACGTCGATCAGATTTATCTTGAAATTGTATCTAAGGATTCCCGTTCCGCGGGCTGGTTTGCCGTTTCGCGTCGCGGGCTTGAAAGTGGACCGGCGGGCCGCCTCGATCGCCCTTTCGGTCAAACCGTTTTCAAGGACCGTCAACCTCGAAACAGCCGCAACCCGGCCGTTTTCATCCAGTTCGAGCGCCAGCTTTACCTCGCCCGTGGTGCGTGCCTGCAAAGCCTCGGGGGTGTATTCCGGCTTGACCAGATTGACGACCCTGGCCATAAGATCGCCCAGATCGACGGGCCCCTTTTCCGGCGTCGGCGTTGTCATTACAATTGCGGGCGAATTCGCGCGGATCGCGTCGATCAGTTCTTCGGTCGCTCCGGCCTGTCTCAGGTCGTCCTCGCGGTCCTTCGTCAGCGGTTTGTCCACCTTTCGGCTTCGGATCTGCGTAATTACCCACGTGATCATCTCAGATCTGGTTGAAAAAACCTGGTTCGGCAGTTTCGATTGAAGGGCGGTGATCAACTCGGGATATGTTAGTGGACGGGTCTGGGCCTCGACGTTGAAAAAGGCAAGATCACAGAACAACAGCCCCGTCAGCACGACGGCTGCCAGTACCATTACCTTTACATTTCGTGAAAGCGGCATAAAGTCACAAACCCTATTTATGTTCCGACGTTATCCGTGCCCGATTTTGCCCTATTTGCAGCTATTCGTAAATACGCAATTCGGGTTCGGCGCTGGCTTTTTCTTCCTGACGGGCGGCGGTTTTCTCGGCTCGACCGGACGCGGCTGTGTCCGGACGGGCTTCGCACGTCGGCGGCTCTCGGGCCGTTCGGCTGGACCGTCATCCGGCGTCGGCGTCTCATCAGGGGTCCCTTCGGGCGTCGGCTCGACATAAACGACAACCGGGGTTGGCGACGGCGACGGATCCAACAAAACGGGCTGAGTGCCTGTGGGTTCGGGCGTCGGAAGCATACTGTTGGCCGCCGGCAGGCCGCCCGGATCGCTATTCGAACGGTCTATCAGCCACGACGCGACCGCGTAGATGCCGATCGCACCGATCAGAAAAAGGGCGGCCGCCGCCGGCAGCAGCCATAGCAGTTTCCGATACGGGCTCGGCACGGACACGGGCCGGGCCGCCGCTATGCTTCGGGCCGTTGGCGCGGGGCCGGTTATGTTCTTATCGCTGACATAGCCAAGCCGGTGCTTGACCTCGTCGATGGCCGACGACATTGCCTCGGCGGTCTGAAATCTCAAGGCGCGGTCCTTTTGGAGGGCGGTCGAAATTATCCGCCGCAGCTCCGGCGAGGCATGATGCAGCGTTTCGGGCTCCTGCTCAAGGATCGCAACGATCGTATGGCTTGCCGTCGGCCCCTTGAACGGAACTTTTCCCGCAACCATCTCATAGAGCATTACGCCAAGTGCCCAAATGTCTGTCCGCGGGTCGGTCTCAAGCCCTTCAGCCTGCTCCGGCGACATATACGAGATGGTGCCCATTATCATCCCAGGCACTGTGTGGTTTAAACCGCTAGGCCCGAATTCGATACCTCCGGAGGCCGTTTTTCGGGTCGCATCGGTGAGTTTCGCGAGGCCAAAATCGAGCACCTTCACATAACCGTCGGGCCGAAGCATGACGTTTTCGGGCTTGATATCGCGGTGGATAATGCCCGCTTTATGGGCCGCGGCGAGCGCACCTGCGATCTGCGAAGTTATCTTGAGTATCTCGACGAAAGGTATCTGCCCCTGCCGCATCAGTTCGCGAAGCGTGCGCCCCTCGACAAACTCGGTGACGATAAACTCGCAGCCGTCCGCCTGACCGATCTCGAATACCGTTACGATATTCGGATGATTCAGGAGAGAAGTAGCCCGTGCCTCGCGGTGGAAGCGCGACAGGCGTTCGCGGTCCATCGAGAAATATTCGGGCAGAATTTTGAGAGCGACCTCGCGGCCAAGCTGCGTGTCCAGGGCAAGATAAACAATGCCCATCCCGCCTTCGGCGACGCGGCTTCGGATCACGTATTTACCGAATTCAGAGCCGATACGCGGGTCTGCGGGGATCTGGACCGTTACCTGTGCCGAGGGGTTTTCGAATGAGATCTTTGCATGCGGAACGGTGTTCGCTTGGTGAAAGAACTGATCTGTCTTGTCACCGCCGCCGAGATAGCTGTCAACGTCACGCCGCAGCGCGGGGTCGCCCTCGCACGCACGGTTAAGAAAGGCGTCGCGTTCCCCCGGAGGTTTTGAAAGCGCGGAGGCAAGCAGAGACTTAACTTTTTCGACGCGTTCGGGCTGCATTCGATAAAAACAATTGCCGTTTTCCGCGAATTATACCACGAATCGGAGCGCGGACACTCCTGTCCGCAGGAGTGCGAAGCACGAACAAAGCGTTAAATGCGGGCCGCGCCCAAACGATCACACCTCGGCGCCAAACCCCGGCGGTGTGCGGACAAGAGTGTCCGAGCTCCCTACCCCGCCGACGCCGATTTCAGATCGAGCAGACTGTCGAGCCGCGTGAATTCGAGGTTCTGCGAAGCGGCAACCGCCTGATAGGTCAATTTACCGGCGTACGTATTAACGCCTTCCGCCAAACCCGCAT
Organism: Pyrinomonadaceae bacterium; assembly: GCA_041745075.1. Taxonomy (GTDB): domain Bacteria; phylum Acidobacteriota; class Blastocatellia; order Pyrinomonadales; family Pyrinomonadaceae; genus OLB17. The sequence goes on from JBGTJP010000153.1 coordinate 6,286, forward strand.
CGTCCGCGATCGCCTTCTCAAATCCTTTGTTCGCAAGGGAAAGAGCATAAGGCAGCGTGGCGTTTGTCAGTGCAAAAGTAGAAGTCCGCGGCACCGCACCGGGCATATTTGCTACGCAGTAATGGAGGACGCCTTCTTCGTAATAGGTCGGGTTCGAGTGTGTCGTGGCGTGCGTCGTTTCAAAACATCCGCCCTGATCGACAGCGACATCGACCAAAACCGCGCCGTTCGGTATCAGCTTGAGCATATCGCGCGTTACCAGTTTCGGCGCCGCCGCCCCAACGACCAAAACCGCACCGATAACAAGATCGGCGTGCGAAATCGCTTCTTCTATCGCATACCGCGACGATGCCAGCGTCTGAACCTTTGAAAGAAAAATATCGTCAAGCTGGCGAAGGCGGTCGAGGTTGCGGTCGATAATAATTACCCTGGCACCCAGGCCCACCGCCATTTTCGCCGCCTCGGTGCCGACTATTCCGCCGCCGATAATGACTACATTCGCCGCCGGAACTCCCGGTACGCCGCCGAGCAAAATACCGCGGCCGCCGTTCATTTTTTCCAAAAATGTGGCCCCTACCTGCACCGACATTCGCCCGGCCACCTCCGACATCGGCGTCAAAAGGGGCAGCCGGCCTTGTTTGTCCGTAATAGTTTCATAGGCGACGCCCGTCACCTTTCTATCGAGCATCTGCTTTGTCAGTTCAAGTTCCGGTGCAAGGTGCAGATATGTGAAAAGCAGCTGATTTTCACGCATACGCGGATATTCGGGTGCCACCGGCTCCTTGACCTTGACGATCATATCGCCGGTCTGCCAAACCTCATCCGCCGTGTCAAGAATGCCCGCCCCCGCCTTAACGTACTGATCGTCCGCAAACCCCGACCCTTCGCCCGCGGACTTCTGCACAAAAAGCTCGTGCCCCGCCAGCGACAACGCCTGAACGCCCGCCGGCGTCAACCCAACGCGATATTCATTGTCTTTTATCTCTTTCGGTAATCCGATCTTCATTTAATAAACTCCTGATGTTTTACAAGAATAATAAATCGTAATTACCCGAAATTATAAAGCGCTTTTGTGATTAACAGAAATGCCATAAATCTGTTTTGTCAAAAGGCCCGCTAGCAGATTTCCGCACTTCATGACTCCTGGTGGAAAACTGATGCGAAATTTGACACGAATGGTTAAAATGTTAACCAGGCCGGTTTTGTGACCAGAATCCTCGCGGGATGAATCAAAAGATAGATCTATCGAAGTATGCTCTTGCGAGCCTTGTTCTTTATTTTGTCGCGGCCGGAACCGTGACACCTCAGAAGATTCCGCAGACAGGATCGAAACCGGTCTTGATCAAATCAAACGTTCTGGTTGTTGATGCGGCTGGGAAGTATGTCGATGACGTGACCGAAGCGGACATTAAGGTCTTGGAGAATGGGGTCGAACAAAAAATAGCGTATTTCGCAAAAAAGGATCCATGGTCACGAGTTTGCCTCGTAATCGACAATAGCGGTTCGATGAACTACAAACAAGGTCTCGCGTCATCTATAGGAAAGACCATTGTCGAAAACCTTAATTCCAAAGACGAAAGCATGCTGATTCGATTTGTCAGCAGGGACAAGATCACGACCGAAGAAAAATGGACTTCCGACAAGAAACTCATGCGTGAAGCCCTGGATAACCTGTTTGTTGAGGGCGGACAATCCGCGGTGATCGACGGCGTTTACCTGGCTTTCGAATTGATGCTGAAGAGCGAGGCTGCGGCAAGATCCAAACGCCATGCCGTTGTTGTGGTTACCGACGGCGAAGAACGTGACAGCTACTATTCGGTGAAAGATCTGAGAAAGCTCGTAAGCGAAACGGATGTGCAAGTATTCGCTATCGTCTTTACCGGTGGTATAAAGCCTCCGTCTTTCAGCGCCCTAGGCAAAAAAGCCGCCAAAGCAAAAGCTGAAAAGCTAGTCCGCTCCATAACCGCCGCGACTGCCGGCCTCCTACATTTTTGACGAAACCTACACAGAATCGACCCTCACACAAGCACTAAAGTCCCTCTTGGTTGAAATACGGTCGCAGTATGTTATCGGTTACCGTCCGGGCAACACCAAGAACGAACCTCGCAAACTAAGTGTCGTTGTGTCCGATGGTCCAAAAGGCGAGAAGCGAAAAGGAATCATCAGGGAAGACGGTCTGTTACCTATCGATTGATAGCTGAAACGTGATGGTTTCAACACCGACTGCGATAACCGCCCGCCCTTCTCCTTTCGGTAATCATCCCGAAATGGCCCATTCGCTTGCAACCCGCCAGGACGGTCGAGATGGTCCTGAACATTCCTCGGTGTTTCCCCGTAGTAAGCAAAATATGAAAAATACAATCGATCGGCGCGAGTTTGCGCGACGGGGAATCGGTGTTTTGACTGTTGCGGGGCTTTCTGGCACATCATCGCTTGCGGCGGGCAGGCGCGGGGCGATCAAGCTCAGGCCGCTATCGGACAAGTTTCTCAAACGACTTCCGAAGATGATGGAGTTGGCGAACGTTCCCGGTGCGGCGGTTGCTTACGTTGAGAAAGGGCGAGTGGCATGGAGCGGCGAATTTGGCGTGCGGAATGCTGAAACCCGCGAGCGGGTGACGCCGGACACGGTGTGGCAAGTGGGCTCGCTGGGCAAACCGGTGTTAGCGTTCGGGGTAATGAAGCTGTTGGAGGTCGGCAAACTTGACCTCGACAAACCGCTTTTCAACTACGTTCCCGGCGACCTGTTAAAAGACGAACCGCGAGCAAAACTGATAACGGCCCGCCATGCTTTGAGTCATTCGACGGGATTGCAGAATTGGCGTTTTCAGACCGGGCAGACGCTTCAAATGGCCTTTTCGCCGGGCGAACGCTGGTCCTATTCGGGCGAGGGCATCTACTATCTGCAGCGTGCGGTCGAGCAGATAACCGGTCAGGGGTTTGAGCAGTTTATGCAAGCCACCGTTCTCGGGCCGCTCGGCATGGCAAGCAGCAGCTATTTCTGGCTGCCGGTTTACGACAAGCTTCTGGCCGCGGCCCACAACGCACAAGGGACCGTCGCGGTTGATTATCTGCCTATGAACGCTCCGCGTGTTTCGAAAGTGGCTGATGATTGGAAAAAGCCCGTATCGGAGTGGCGGAACGACGATCAGGAAAAGGCCCAGGCTATTGTTGAAACGCGCTTTCCGCCGTTCCCGACGTTCTTTCCCGTTAACGCTGCGGGCTCGCTGATCGCGACGACCGCGGACTACGCAAAGTTTGTCGCGTCCTTGCTCGAAAAGCCGACCAACGCTGGTTTGACCGACCGCTCGGTCGTGGAAATGATGAAGCCGCAGACGCGCATAAACGACACCGTATCATGGGGCCTCGGCTGGGGCCTGCAGACGGACGAGAGCACATCGAGCTTTTGGCATTGGGGCGAAGGCATCAACTACCGAACCTTCGTCATCGGTGATCGAGCATCGCGTACCGGCTTTATTATCTTCACCAACGCCCGCAACGGCCGGAAAATCTGGGAACGGATCGTTAACGAAGCGACGGGTGCAGATCAGCCGCTACTCTTGTGGCTGTGAGGCCGAGGGTGTAAAGTATCGGCACCGGCGGCGTTCGATGTCAAAGATCAAGCAAAAATATGGGCTCTTGATACTGGGCGTTCTGATCGGCATCGCCTACGGTATCGTGACGCGCGTCGTTTTCGGCGAGCGTGCAACGCTTGCATCGATCACCTATCTTTTTCTGATACCGGTGATTCTGGGGATAGTACCGCTCGTTTTCGCGAACGAGGTCCAGATACGGTCTTACCGGAACATCATCTTCATTCCGTGGATAACCATCGCGACCTTTTTCTTAACGACGGTACTGGTTGGGATGGAAGAGTTTCTTTGTCTGCTGGTGCTTGCCGGGCCGTTCTTTATATTGGGAACGATAGGGGCGTTGATAGTCAGGCTGATAATTCTGCACCGCCGCAGCAATAACAAAACGCTTGCGGTTATGATCCTTCCGTTTCTGTTGTCGCCAATGGAAGAAGCTATCAAAAGCCCGTCGGAGCTCTATAAGGTCGAAAGTGAGGTCGTTATTGCCGCGTCGCCCGGAACCGTCTGGAACAACATCGTCGAGGTTCCGCCGATCCGTGAAGACGAGTTCACGCCCGGCATCTTTAACCGGCTCGGGATTCCCCGTCCGCTCAGCGCAGAGGTCTCAGCAAAAGAGAAGGGAGCCACCCGGATAGGCAGTTTCGACGGCGGCCTTAGATTTGTCGAGACCCTCAGCGACTTTAAGCCGCACGAGCGTGTCTCATTCAGCATCGTTGTCGACCCGGCATCGGTCAGCCCGCGAGTTTTCGACCAGCACGTCCTGAATGGGAACTATTTTACCTTCGTCGAAGCCGCCTACGAACTGTCCCCGACGAGCACCGGCGAGGTCCGCCTGAAGCTTTCATCAAGCTATCGGCTTACCTCAAAGGTCAATTTCTACGGCAAATTCTGGGGCGATATGATCCTCAAAGACTTCCAGGACCGCCTGCTGACCGTCATCGAAAACCGGTGCGAAACGCCGCTGGAAATAATGCCTAATAAGTAAAGGCACTTGGTATCGGAACGTCACCAGCCGCGCCGAACTGTCTTACATATATGCTGCCGTTCGAAGAATTGACGATGACCACGTGCTGTTCGCCGGCCTGAAGATTCTCTCAAATTCAAGTATTATTGTGTTGCACATACGATATTAGTGACAATCCGCGAAACACTTGACATCCTCTCTAAGGCGGGTTTTTCTTCTTTGATAAGATGGATTTGCGGATCAATGTCAGATGCCCCGTCAGTGGTCGCATCTGACTTCCCTTAATTACCGTAAGTAGAGTGTTTAACAGTTACTTACGCCAATCGGAACGAAATCGTCCCACTAAAGGTTGTTGCGCACTTAAATGGAACGATTTTTTCTTATAAAGTATAGTGGCTGCAAAACTTAAGCCGTCCCACTTTGGACACTTTATCGTCACTTATTGGAACGATTCCGACGGAAAAGTATTGGGTTATGATGTCATCAAGATAGGTCCCGACGGCAAAAAATTATTTTTCCCACTTCTGAGTGAGTAGCTGTTGCAAATTCGCCGTAACCTTTGTCGAATGTTTAGAGGAAATTATCTATATGGAAACAAAACTTGAAAAAGAAGTGCGTTACTTAAAAATTTACGCTGTGGTAATGACGCTCGGCTGTGCGGTGTTTTTGCTCACGGCGTTTGCGGCCCAAAACAAGAACCAGAAGTTTGCGGAGATAGATGTCGAGCGCATCAATATCGTCGAGAAAGACGGTAAGTTGAAAATGGTCATCTCCAACAAGGCGCGCCAGCATCCCGGCGCGATGGACGGGAAATACTGGAAAGAACGCGAAGGACAGCGGCCTGCGGGAATGATCTTTTTCAGCGAACGCGGCGATGAGGTCGGCGGGCTGATCTATGACGGCGACACAGGCAAAGGACAGGGCGGTTCGCTTACATTTTGACAGGTTTCGCGGTGATCAAATCGTTCAGTTGCTAGGTAACGAAAATGCGGAAGGAAAATATTTCGCCGCCTTGAGGATGAACGATCAATACGTTCCATTGAGCGAACAGATCGCTGCAAGAGAAGCGATGAACAAACTTCCGACCGCCGAAGAGCGGCAAGCGGCTTATAAAGCGATGGCGGACAAAGGTATGTTCACTAACAATCGACTCGAATTAGGCAGAGGATATGACAGATCGTCCTTTATCAAACTGAAAGACGAAAAAGGTAGATCGCGGATCGAAATATCAGTCCAGGCAGATGGCAATCCGAAACTCAATTTCCTCGACGAAGCAGGCAAGGTCGTTTACAGTCTGCCCGAAGAGAACAAGGCCGGAAAAAAATGAGGGTAGGTGTTGATTTACCCAACATGTCCTTTCACGCCTGGATGTCCGCATCCGGACAATATTCTACTGTGTCTTCTCGAACGACCAGATCATCGGGATCAGGATCGTAGCGAGGATCCAGAACATTACATTCAGCGGCGTCCCGACCTTTACGAAGTCGAAGAAGCGATATTGCCCCGGCCCGTAGATCATCGTGTTCGTCTGATAGCCGACAGGCGTCATAAAGCTGGCCGAGGCGGCGAAAGTTATGGCCATCAGGAAGGGCGTGGGCTCGACTCCCATTGTGTTCGCGGTGGCGATGGCGATCGGGGCCAGCAGGGCGGCGGTCGCGTTGTTCGACATCGTTTCGGTCAGAAGCGATGTGATCAGATAGAAGGCCGAAACGAGCGCGATCGGGCCGAGGGCGCCGATATATGTGAGCATGCTCGACGACATCAATTTGGCGGCTCCCGATTCATCAAGGGCGACCCCGAGCGAAAGCACGCCGGCGAGCAGAAAGATGATCTTCCATTCGATCGCCTGATACGCCTCTTCAAGCGTGATACAGCCGGTAAACACGATGGCGATCGCTCCAACAAGAGCCGTAACCACGATCGGAGCGAGGTTTAGGGTTGCCGCAATGACTACGCCGGCAACAATCGCGATGGCGAATATGGCCTTGTTCCGGCGAAACGCCGTCGGATCCATTTCGGATGTGATGATGAACTCGCCGGCTTTACGCAACGCCGGAATGCGGCCTTTCTCGATCTCCATCAACAGGACATCGCCGCCGCGAAGGATCATATCCGACAATTTTTCGTGAACGACCCGGCCGCCGTGGCGGATAGCAAGCACGGTAGCTCCGTATTTGTCGCGAAACTGGGCGGTCTGAAGCGTGCCGGCGATGAGGTTCGAGTTCGGTTCGATAACGGCTTCGATAAGACGGTGATTGCCCATCGCGACGTTCTCGTCACCCCATTTTGTCTGCGCCTTAAAAAGGACGCCTTCCCGTTCTTGCAGGGCACGGATCTTTTCAAGGTCGCAGCGAACCAGCAGCACATCGTCCGCCTGAAGCACCTCGTCGGGCAGCGGAAGTTGGATAACGGTATCGCCGCGTTGGATCTTTAATATAACGATATCCAGATCGTGGACGAGCGGTGCGTGCCTGAGTTCCTTCCCGACGGATGAAGCGTCCGGCAAGAGAACGACTTCCGTCAGGTACTCGGCAAGCGAAAAATTCTCAACAAGATCCTGGCTGGTACCCCTGCGTTCCGGTATAAGCCGGATGCCGACGATCAGCAGATACGCCATACCAACGACGAACATAGCCAGGCCGAGCGGGACAAACTCGAACATCGTAAAGGGGCGCAGGCCGCTCTTTTCCGCGATTGAGCTGACAAGAATGTTCGTGGATGTTCCGATAAGCGTACAGACGCCTCCGAACATCGAGGCAAACGAAACCGGCATCAGTATCTTTGACGCGCTGATGCCCGTTTCACGCGAAACACTTAGCAAGATCGGAAGGAAGATCGCGATGACCGGTGTGTTGTTGATAAACGCCGAAAGCACGCCGGCGATAAGCATCACCGAAATAATGCCGACCCAGAAGCCGCGCTTGAAAACCGTTACCGTAAAATCGCCGAGAAAATTGACCGCACCGGTTTTGAACAGCCCTGCACCGAGCACGAACATCGCCCCGACCGTTATCGTCGCCGTGTTGCTGAAACCCGCAAGCCCCTGCGACGGCGTTATTATGCCGCTCAACAAAAGCAACGCCATAACAAGAAGCGCAACCAGATCAACGCGCAACTTTTCCGTTACAAACAGAACAGCCGCAAGGACGAGTACCGCAAGGACGATGATGATCTCGAAAGACATAGATTGTATCGGTTCCGATGGAGTGCGGGCAAAATTCGCGACCCGCCTATTCTAACCTAGATCGTGTTTGGGAACTAAAGCCGGCCGGTCCCGTGTTTTTTTTCATTGATGGACTAATCAGATTCGAAACTACATCGACGCGATAACGGCACGGATCTCGCCATATGTGTATTCCTCGCCGAGGAACTCCTTTATCGGCGAAAGTGCGCCGCTGTCGGCGAATTTCAAGACCGCGTTTCGTATCGGCTCGACCTTATGGTCCGGAACCAGATCTTCAAGCGCAACTTTTCCCGACGGAATAAAGCGGGCGAGATGATTTTCTACGGTGCTGGTGCCAATGCCACGCTCTAGTGCAATATCGGGGATAGATTTGCCGTCGCGAAACATGTCGAGAGATATCTGATAGGTATCACGTCCGCCTGCGTCGCGCTTAGTCCTCATCTTTCGCTCGCGTTTTGCCGCTTTCAGATAGATACGGGAGGGCAGATCGTGTTTCTCGCAATATTCCTTGACCGCATTGAGGAAATCGGCGCCGTATTTGTCAAACTTCAGATCGCCGATCCCGGAAATTCGCCGCAACTCGGGTTCGTTATGCGGCAGATAGGTCGCCATCTCGACAAGCGTCGCGTCCGAAAAGACCACATACGGCGGCACGTTTTCACCTTTGGCGAACTCGGCCCGAAGCCGTCGCAGATTCTCAAACAACTCCTGAATGTACGGATGCGAAGCTTTGGCGACGAGCGGCGCCCGCTTCGCTTCCTTTGGCTTTATTTTGATCAACGCGACGCTCGCTTTTCCGCTAAGTACATCTCCGCTCTTTTCGGTCAAGGCAATGACGGGATACCGGCCGTCGGTCTGGACCAGATAACCCTGTGCGATCAGGTCCTTGAAATAGGCGAACCAATCGTCTTTCGAAATATCGGCACCGACGCCATAGGTTTTAAGGTTCTTGTGCTCGTCCCGAATAGAGCGGGCCTGCGAGCCGCGAAGAAGATCGATCAGATAAGCCATCCCAACACGCTGGCCCGTCCGGACGACCGCGCTCAATGCTTTCTGCGCAATGATCGTTCCGTCAAAGCGTTCATGTACCGTGGTGCAGTTGTCACAGTTGCCGCAATCCGCAGCCAGTTCTTCGGAAAAATAATTGAGCAAAAAACGGCGGCGGCACGTCATCAGGTCGCCGAACTCGCCCATCTGGTTCAGCTTTCTGAGCATGATCTCGGTCTGTCCCGCATTGCCGTCAATCTCGGCAAAACCCTTGAGCTTGATCACGTCGGCCCAGCTAAAAAAGAGAAGGGCGTCGCTTTCGAGACCGTCGCGGCCGGCCCGGCCCGTTTCCTGATAATAGCTTTCGATATTTTTGGGAAGGTCCATGTGGACGACAAACCGCACGTTCGATTTGTCGATGCCCATTCCAAATGCGATCGTCGCGACGATG
>JBGTJP010000154.1:0-3899 GCA_041745075.1 Pyrinomonadaceae bacterium
TAAAACCGCTCGTATTCAAGATAGTCGGCGGCCGCCGTCGGGAACATCAAAAGCGGATAACCCGCATGCCCGTATGCCACAAGCGGCATGTCCATATTCAGATTGTGGCTGTACCACGAAGTCGTCTCGCGTCGCATAAAAAGTGTCGGAGCCTCACGTAAGCAAGGGCTCAAGGTTGTTATTAGAAAACTTGAGGTTAAGTGAATTCCCGGCTGACCGCAAGCCGAGAACTGTCAACTATCAACTTTAGAACTGTCAACTGAAAATTCAGTGGACAGTTGTGCATTTGATAGTTGATAGTTCGAAAGGGTTATTTAACTACGGTGATATCTCTTGTCGTCGAGTTGTATCCGCCGTTATCGACTACATTGGCGTCTTTATCTACGAGTTCGACCTTTACAGTCTTCTTCCCGGCACCCCAGCCCGACAGCCAGAACGGTTCCCATTTGTCGATGTATTTGGCTTCGCCGCCGTCGATCGAGTACTTGACGCGATATTCGCCGCCGTCGCCAATCAGTTTTGCGTTGGTCAGCCAGAAATCGATCATTATCGCGTCGGCATCAGCTCCTTTGTATTCGCCTTTCGGGCGGCTGTAGGTCAAGAGCGGCTTCGTCGAATCGACAACTCCCGCCGATGAACTCGGCATGTCCTTGCCTTCCGGCGTAGGGGCTGCATCCGCCTTAGACTCGGCGTTCGCCATGGTGTTGCCCGAATTGCTCGTGGTCGGTTTAGCTGCGTCGGCGCCGCCGTTTTTGACGGTAAATTTCACCATTTGGAACGAGCCGTCGTTCTTATAGCTCTCATGCCACGGACGCGAGGCAAAAACGCGGAGCGTGTGCTCGCCATCGACGACGTTCCGCAGCTCAAATTCCTCGTCGAGGTTGTAATAGGCCTCATACGGCTGATTGTCGAGGATCACGTGGATGTGGTTACCCATTCCCGTCTCGGCGTCCTTATGCGGCTTATATCCCTTAAGATCGCCGGAAATATTCAGCTTGACCCGTACGGTCGAACTGTTCACTGTCGAATCGGCTTTTGGCTCGACGATGGCCAGGGTAGGGCTTGCGGCGTCCTGCTGGCCGCGATCGGCCATCTGGTCCTTTATCTTCTGCGGGCGTTCGGCAATTGTTATCGTCTCACGCGCGGCATCGGGCGGTGAGTTCGTATTCCCGTTTTTTGTGTTGGACACGGGCGTCGAGTCGCAGCTCCAGGCGAAAGTTAAAAGGGCAAAAATGGCGATGATCTTCGACTTGGTCATGATTTCCTCCGTCTAAGTATTTCTGAGATGCGGAAGCCTGCACGTATGCAAGGGCTTAACATTCAAGTTGAGCGTTACGCCCTCGCTTACGCGCGGGCTTCCGCGATCGCTTCGGCTGCAAAATCCATGGCAAAAACGTTCGCAAAATGCTCGATTATCCGATCTTCAACCTCACTTAGCGTCACTTCGCGGCCGAGCAGTTTATCCATCGATGTTACCGGCTCACCCTCACAGGCGATGATCCAGTTGTAAAAGCTCAGGTCGGTGTTTACGTTGAGTGCAAAGCCGTGCGTAGTCACCCAACGCTTTATGTGAACGCCGATGGCGGCGATCTTTCCCTCGGCGGTGTGAACGCCGGTCAGGCCTTCGATGCGGAAAGCGTCGATGCAAAAGTCGGCCATCGTGCGGATAAGCACTTCCTCAAGGTCGCGAACATATTTATGCACATCCTCGCGGTCGGGCGACAGGCTGATTATCGGGTAACCGACGACCTGCCCTAACCCGTGATAGGTCACTTTTCCGCCGCGGTTCGTTTCAAAAACCTCGACGCCGAGGTTCTTTAGAAGTTCGGCCGTTGCCAGCACGCCATTCTCTTTCGCACGACGGCCGATGGTGAACGTGTGCGGGTGTTCGAGAAGCAGCAAATAGTCGCTTTTTGGGACGGCGATCACCTCGGCTTCAAGTGTTTTCTGCAACACCAATGCATCTCCGTAGGCAACCCGTCCAAGGCGGCGAACTTCCAACAACCTCTCCTTCATATACTTTATGATAAAATGTTTGGAACATATTGAACAGGCGGGAACAACGATGAGAACAGCTCGGATATTAACAATTTTTTCGATCCTTTTATTAATACTGGCGGGAACAACCGCCGCGCAGCGGACCAGGAGAACGCCGCCGAAACCAAGGCCGACAGCCACTCCAAAAGTGACCAAGACCGTTGTCAACCCGATAGTTGCGGCGGCAAAACAGCAGGTCGCTAACCAGCTATCGAACGTAAATATGTTTGTCGATAAGATGGGCCAGGTTGCCGTGGCCATCGAAAATGTTGATAAAGAATCGAAGACGCGGCGGCTTAAGAAAGCGACGATTGACGCAAACGAGGCAAACAAGAAAAAATTGGTCCTTGCGATCAGAGGAATGAGGCAGGGGCTTGTTTCGCTCGAAACTGATTTTCGGACGAAGCCGCAATTGACCAGGTATTTGGTCCAAATTCAGGGCATCTCGGACCTTTGCGCCCGGTCGGAGGACAGCGCTATCGCCGGCCGGTTTGTAGCTTCAAAAGACCCCCTGCGGCAGGTTGCTCAGAAACTTTCGGATACGATGGCGGTGCTGCCGCAATAGAGCGGCGTTTCACTCAAGGTTTAACAATGGCCGGTGTTTTTGACTCCGGCCCGCACACCTCAATTTCCTCCAACGAAACGACCCCGCCGGTCAAACCAAGTTTTTCACGAATAAATTTTTCGGCGTCAGGGCGGATCAGTTCGCCGTTGACTACGCGCACATTGTTAGCAAGGATCGGCCCTTGCGGCTCAAGCTTTGCGACATCGAGAAACACGTACCACGGTGAGCCCCACTTTCGGGTGTCCCCGGCCGCAGTTCTTTGTTGATAATGAACGGTTGTAAGCCGTTCGCCTGAGGCCTTCGATTCGTAAACCGAAGGGAACGTGAGGTTGTTCTGCTCGTAATTCTGCTTCATCTTATCGACCGGGTCGTATTCGCCCACGCCGATTACGCCCAGGCCGTCCTTTGCGTATTTCTGATGAAGCTCCTGCACAAAACCAACGTCGTGTTTCCAGTTTGGGCACCACGGAGCCCAATAAACGACCATCACCAGCTTTTTACCCTTTGTAAATTCGCGCAGGTTTGTTTCGCCGCCGCCTTTCAGGTTCTTATACGTCCAATCCTTAAAACCGATCCCTTTTTCGACGATCGGCGATTGTTCGTTCTGGCCAAAAGAAAATACAAACCCGGAAATGATGGCTATCAGGGCAAAAAGGATCTTCATAAGTAATAAACCGCCTGGCTAAAGACTAGTGGTTCAGATGATTTTCGGCAATGGAAAGGTTGTCAGCCTAGTCCTAATCGTCCCAGCCGGGACGCGTTTTGGTCCAAAGTGAGACGACCTAAATAGTGCAGCAAAATGGTTTACGCCGGAATACCGTCCCAACCTGGAAACAAAGCCACGTTAAGTGGCACGATCTCGACAAAAACGCGAATTTCCATTATTTACAGCGATTTTGACCCAACGGGCTGACCTCATCGCTGACCTGTCTGGCAAAAATATCAAAGATCGACGGTTTCCACCGCAGAAAAGACAATGTACCACGGACAGAACGCCGGGTAAAGCTTTTTGGTAGAGACAACCGGTGAGCATCGGGCGAAACTCATATGTTAATCTGGGAAAAACTTTCGCTTCCCGTAAACCGATGATAAAACTGATCTTCTTTTTGCTACTTGCCATGCCGACCGCCTTTTTTGCCCAGACTCCATCGATCGAGCCGGGTGTGTCGCAGGAACTCGCCAAATGGCGTGCGGCGCACTATTCGGACGTGCGGTACAAGCTGAATTTGACGCTTGAGAAGATGTCGCCGGTGTTGAAGGGGACGATGGAGATACGCGTTGTCGTCCGTGACGCGGG
>JBGTJP010000155.1:0-24274 GCA_041745075.1 Pyrinomonadaceae bacterium
GTCGTTTCAAAATCCGGGACGAACAGTTTTCACGGCACGTTGTTTGAATATCACCGCAACGATGTATTTGACGCGAACAACTTTTTTACCGGCGCGGATGATGAAAAATCGCTTTTGCGAAACCAGTTCGGCGCGAGTTTAGGCGGACCGCTGCCTTTTTTCAATTTCGGCGAAGGGGGTCCCGTTTTTACGAACGGTAAAGACCGCACCTTTTTCTTTGTTTCCTATGAAGGCACACGCCAACGCCGTTCGGAATCTACTTTAAATTCCGCGCCGCGTGCGAGTTGGCGGCAAGGGGATTTCCGCGACGTTCTCGGCGCGGGACCGGATTTGATCTTGGGAACATCCGACGATGTGGCAAACTCTAATCAAATCCGCTGTCTGACTTCGACCGGCGCGAGAGTCGTCTGTCCGACACCGAATGTTATTCCGCAAAGCAACGTCGTCGTGAACGGTGTAACGATTTTAGGGATCAATCCGATCTCGCAGCAGATTTTGCAGAGAATTCCGGCGGCAAATGTCATTACAACAAATAATCCGTTCGGTTATTCCGTGACGCTCAACGGCATCACGAACCGTGATCAATTTTTGACAAAGATTGACCATAAAATAAATGACAAAAACAATTTCTCGTTCCGCTTTTCACAGCAGTCGGGCGACGGTTTCGATCCGTTCCCGTCAAACCGCAACTTCTACCCGACGTTCGGGCGCGATACGACGCAGAAGTATAGAAATACGGCGTTTAGCGATACGCATATTTTTTCTTCAACCGTCATCAACGAAGCACGTTTCGGAATTTTCACGCAGGACAGTCAGAATTTGGGTGAAAACCGGGATCAGAATTACGTTTCTCTGTTCGGCATCGGCGGGCTTCCGACCGCAGCAGATCCGTCACTTCAAGGTTTTCCGGCGATTAGAATTGACGGATTGTCCGAATTCGGCGACCGACCGAACGACCCGTTTAAATATCAACTGCGAAACTTACAGTTTTACGATGCGCTAACCGTCATCACCGGAAAACACAGTCTTAAATTCGGCGTTGACATTATTCGCTCGAACTATGTAGAAGCCGATGTCAGAAACGTGCGCGGTGATTTTCGTTTTCGCGGAAAAAGTACGAACAGCACTACCAGCAATACTTCTAACCGAAGCGGTTTCGGATCATTCGCCGATTTTCTCTACGGTTTGCCTGATACAACCTCACGCCAGATCGGTGCTGAGCCGGCAGACCTAACCGGTACGCAATATGCGTTCTTCGTACAGGACGATTGGCGTGTTAGAAATTGGTTGACCTTAAATTTAGGTCTGCGGTACGAACTGCAAACGCCCTTGACGGAAGCAACCGGTCGGCTCGGAAATTTCGTTCCCGATCTTGGTCAAGTTGTCGTAGCTGGAGATCCGCGTCTTCCCGCTGGATTGATCAATAGTGACAAGAATAACTGGGGACCGCGCGTTGGATTGGCTCTGCGTCCGTTTAAGGATGACAAAACAGTGATTCGCGGCGGCGCGGGAATTTATTATTCGTTGGAGACTTTTAATCCGATCCGGCAGCAACTTGCCAATAATTCCCCGTTCCTGAATCGAGAAACGTATAGTCGTCCGACTGCTGCCGCCTCGATCCTCCAGCTTTCCTTCCAAAATCCTTTTCCCTCCTCGCTGATATCAGCCGGAGTCAGCACACCTTTCGGCTTGCAGGTAGATTATCAAACGCCGGAAATTTATCAGTATAACTTAACCGTTGAACGCGAACTCCTTAAGGATCTAGCTCTCGAAGTCGGTTATGTCGGCTCACAGGGAAGGTTTTTGGGACAGCGGTATGACCTTAATATCGCATATCCAACCGGTGCGGTAACGGGGCCCGTCAACGGGGTTTACACGCCGGTAACGACGAGACTTTTCCCGACTCTCGGAACCATTCAGTTTCAAGAACAGATCGCAAAGTCAAGTTACAACGGCTTGCAAACTTCTCTGCGGCGGCGTTCTAAAGACGGTTTGACCCTGCTCGTTTCATATACATTTTCAAAATCGATTGACACGGCTTCGTCAACCAACAATTCCACGTCCGGCACCCAAAAATTCCCGCAGGACGTTCGCGATCTGAATGCTGAACGAGCATTGTCTGATTTCGACCGGAGACACCAATTTACGGCGAGTTATAATTACGAGCTTCCGTTCGGCAAGGGGCGAAAGTTCCTGAGCGACATTGGCTCGGTCGGGAACTTTTTCCTGGGCGGCTGGCAGTTGAACGGAATTTACTCATATTTGTCGGGCATACCTTTCACTCCGCAATATTCGGCGGCAACGGCTACGAATCAGCGACCGGACATTATCGGCGATCCGTATTCGAATATCCCGAACGGTCTGGCGTTTAACCCGGCTGCTTTTACACGACCGTTAGCCTCGCCGAGTGAACCGAATTTATTCGGCAACGCAGGACGAAATATCCTGACAGGACCGGACTTTAACAGTATGGATATGTCGTTGTTGAAAAATTTCCGGCTCACTGAAAAAGCAAAAGTTCAGTTCCGCTGGGAAGTGTTCAATGTTTTTAATCGAACAAATTTCCAAGTGCCGGTTTTTCAACTCGACAATGCAAATGTTGGAACGTATTCGCAGACAGCCAACGAGAATCGCGAAATGCAGTTCGCTCTGAAGCTGATCTTCTAATGTACGTCGGCGAATCGCGGAACGGGTCGATTCTCCGGCCTGTTCCGTGTCGCCGACCAAAAATGTTTAGAAAGGCAGTGGAGAATTCGTAATATGAACGGTAATTGGATTTCGAAAATTCTCATTGTTCTTATCGTTGCATTGGCGTACGCGAACGCATTTGCGCAGGACGGTACGGCCCCCCAACCGGATTTGCCAAAGCCGGACATTGCGGATGGCAAGTACGGTGAGTTTTCAGCAAACACATTCGACCTTTGGAAGGCCAGATCGAAAAAGCCGACGCCACTTGTCGTCTATATTCACGGCGGTGGACTGGCCAGCGGTGACAAATCGAAGATCTCGGTAAATCAACTCAATGCGATGCTAAAAGCCGGATTGACGGTAATGTCGATAAACTATCGGCTGACGCCGGAAGCCGTGTTTCCTCAGCATTATATGGACTGTGTCCGGGCTATCCAGCACGCGCGGTATAACGCCAGGGAGTTTAATATTGATCCAAAACTGGTTGCCGCAACCGGCGGGTCAGCCGGTGGGATGACCTCGCTATGGATAGGATTTCACGACGATCTCGCTGATCCGAACAGCAAAGACCCGGTTTTGCGCGAATCGACACGGTTAAAGGTGATGGCAGTATCGTCAGCTCAGACGACATTGGTGCCCGAAGTCGTTATCAAATACGTCGGTGTTCTTGCCACGCAGTATCAAACCTACGGCAACGGCAAGATGTTCGGATTGAGCAAAGACGCCATAAAAACGCCAAAAGGTCTCGAACTTTATCGAGCCATCTCGCCTCTAACATATCTGACAAAGGACGACCCGCCGGTTTGGGCGTTCTACAGCGTTCCAAATAAACCTCTCACGGCGGAGTCGACCACGAGCGACGCGATCCATCATCCAGGGTTTGGCGTTGTCTTGAAAGAAGAGATGGACAAACTCGGTGTGGCGTGCAAACTCCGTCACAAAGACGATGGCCAAAAGGTAAACGACGATATGATCGAGTTTATGCGTAAATATTTGAAATAAAGAGTTTAAGTGACCAATATGTTGAAGAAAATTATCATTGTACATCTGATCCTCCTCGCTTTTGGTGCTTCGGTTCCGGCTCAGGACAAGCAGGAGCTCGAAGCCGAGCGCCGGGCATCCGCAAAATTAAAAGGTGAACACCCGCTTGTCGCGATCTCGAGATCTAAGCCTGCGTCGCTTCGGGAGAATTTGGTTGGCGTGCATCCTCGCGTTTACCTGACCCAGGGTGAGATCGATGCATTAAAAAACAAGACAAGGACCCAAACAGACCTGTGGCAAACTGCCCTTGCTCGTGTGCGGGCCCTCACGGACGAACCCGCACCGGCTCCGGCACAGGAGCGGCGGGTTCAGAACGAGGTCGGTATCGGCATCGCCGAAGCCGCCCTTGTTTACAAGATCACGGGTGAAAAGAAATACCTTGACGCCGCTAAAAAGTACATCGATGCAGCTATTTCGTATGATGTCTGGGGTTACACATACAACAAGCCGGACATAGATCTGGCGGCGGGCCATCTGCTTTACGGCCTCGGCTGGGGCTACGACCTGCTTTACAATGACTTGACGCCCGCGGAACGCACACGCATCCGCGAGAAGCTCGTCAAACACGCCCGGCTGCTTCATGATTTCTTCAAACCCAAAAGCGGTAAATCATACGCGTATAGCCAAAATCACACCTTTATTCCTATCTCGGGGCTTGCGGTGACGGCCTACGCTTTGATGGATGAGGTTCCCGAGGCGAAGGAATGGGCCGCCACCTCGCGGGCGATCTTCGATCGAGTTCTCGCGACCTATTCCGACGACGGCTACTATTATGAAGGGATGGAGTACTGGATCTTTTCGACGCCGTGGATCGTTCATTACATGGACGCCCATCTTCACGCGACCGGCGAAGATCTTTATGAAACGACGCCGGGCCTAAAACTCGCTCACAAATACGTCTCGCATTCTACACTTCCCGGTGGCGAATTCAACTTTGACTTCGGCGATATTTATGCCGGGCCGGTAACGCGTTCAGGCAAGGGTGACGATTATGAACGCGAACGTATCGACGGACATTTTCGCACCAATTACAACATCCTTTACAACCTGGCAAATCGTTACAAAAGCGGTGAAGCACAAGGCGTGGCCGATTGGCTTAAAGCTAAGGGCCAGGTGAATGCCGAGGAATTTTGGACGTTTATTTGGTACGACCCGTCCATCAAAGCGGTTCCAATCACGGCCCAGCCAACGTCTCATTATTTTCCGGATCATGATGTTGTTTATTGGCGAAGTTCCTGGAATGACGACGCGACGGCTTTTGCATTCAAGGCCGGCCCGCCCGAGGGTCATGCGGCGGCGGAAAAAGCAAAGCTTTTCCCCGATTGGCGCCTCTCGAGCGGCCACGCACACCCGGACGCGGGCAGCTTCATTATCTGGTCAAATGGTAAATATTTGACTGGCGATTCCGGCTATGCGGGAGTTCCTTTGACGGAGCATCACAACACCGTCGTTTTTGATGGAAAAGGGCAGGCCGATGAGGGAAAGGGACATGACGCGTTCGCGACGGTCAGTTACGACCGTCTGAACAAGATCCGTTTATCGGATGTCCGGCTTACCAACTCCGGAGTGAACATCGTCGCCGACCTTACCGCGGCGTACCAGCCCGAACTCGGTGTTGAAAAATTTGTCAGGAAATTTGTTTTTACGGCACCCGGAGAATTTCGGATAGACGACGAAATAGTTTTGAGCAAACCATCGCGGATCACGTCGTTCCTGCACAGCGACAACTCGATCGTCGAAAAGGGCGGCCGATTCGAATTCGAGCCGGGCACGGGCAGCCTGCTCGTCGAACTGTCTCAGCCCAAATCGTTCCGAACCGTGATCGAGAAAAATATTCTCACCGCTCCCGGCAAACCCGGAAGCGTTGACAAGGGCGAACGAGAGGAACGCGGTGTCCGACTCGCCATGACCACCGCGGAAAAGGTACGCGAACTCAAGATGTCCGTGCGCATGAGTATTTCACAACCGGGCAAGTAAGTCTCGCATTTCCCGGATCGACGCGAGTTTTTCGCGGGGAATACAAAACGGCCGTCTCAGCATCTACAAAGTGCGGGGGCGGCCATTTTCGTTTCTGATCACGACAGCTAACTATTGAGCCTGATGTCGTAACCGTATATTATTTATACGGATTCACCTTTAGCTGCATCCAAAAAGGTATACATGTATTACAAAAAAGCTTTCCTAACCCTATCGATCGCCTTCTTAATGACGGCGGCTGTTTTGCCGGTTCGTCCTCAGAAGGTTGCCGATACATCTCTAGTAGGACCGGCGAATGCAAAAAATAACGCCATCGGAGATTTTGATTTTGTTGACTTCGACGGCAAGAAGAGAAAATTCTCCGAATTCAAAGGCAAGATCGTCCTGATCGATTTTTGGGCTACGTGGTGCGGGCCCTGCCTGGCGGATATCCCGAAATTAAAAAAACTTTACGAAACGTACAAGCCGCAGGGTTTTGAGATCCTTGGAATGAACGCCGAAACCATCGGTGACGAGGACCCTGCCGCCGACGCCGAATCGGCAAAAGAATCCGCCGAACGGGCAAAGCAGATCGTCAAGGCCAGAAGCGTCACATGGCTCCAGGCAAACGCCGAAACTTCTCTGCCCATAGCGATCAAGACATTCGGCGTGACCGCACTGCCGACCAAGGTCATTGTTGACGGTGACGGAAACATCCTTGCACGTATCGGCCAAAAGGACGACACTGAACAGATCGTTGCCGGAATAATGGCAAAGAAATAGATCGGGCGTCAAAAGGCATTACTGTTTGGTGCTTAGCTTGAAGACAATAATCACACAATTCGCATTCGCCGCCGCGTTGATGACCGTCCTTGCGGTAGTCGCGTCGGCCCAAAATCCGGTTTCGCTGTCGATGAGCGTTGCGCCGTCAAGCGTACCGTCGGGCGGTTCGGGAACGGCGAAAATATCGGCCAGCATCGATGGTGGCTGGTATATGTATTCCATCTCGCAAGGGGCGGGCGGGCCGATACCGACACGCATCAGCCTTGGCGAAGGCCCGTTCAAAATGGGCTCGGTTTCCGGCCCGAGACCGAAGGTCAAGATGGACGCAAATTTTGGCATCAACACTGAGTCGTATGCCGGAAGCGCCGTCTTCAACGTACCTTTTACCGTTACCGCCGGAACGCCCGAGGGGCCGCAAACACTTAACGCGAGCATTCGCTATCAGGTTTGCAACGACACCGTTTGCCTGCCGCCAAAGTCGGTAAAACTAGCGTCCGCGGTCACGATCTTGGCTGGCAAGGGGTCAGCGTCGTCAACGCCGGCCGCGACGCCGACACCGACACCCTCACCCACGCCAAACAACGTAAACGCGAACGTTATCGCAAATGCGAACACATCCGACGCCAATTCGAATATTGACCAGAACGCGAATGCCGACACGCACTCCGCACTTCCGCCGATGAACGGCCCGGCAAGCGGGGTAAATGATAGCGACACGGCGGCGCCGATACGTCCCGCTGAAAGCAATATTAACGATCAGCCTATTTGGGGATTCATTTGGCTGGCGATAACTTTTGGAGCACTTTCGCTGCTGACACCGTGCGTCTTCCCGATGATCCCGATCACGGTTTCCTATTTCACAAAACACGGCTCGGAAACGACTGCCGGGTCGGTACGCGACGCACTCGTCTATGCCCTCGGGATCATCTTTACGTTTACAGGCCTTGGCGTCGCTCTCGCGGTATTGTTCGGCGCGGCCGGGATCAATCGTTTTGCGGCAAATCCGTATGTTAATTTGCTGATCACCGGGATATTTCTTGCCTTCGCATTCAGCCTTTTAGGAGCGTACAACCTGGGCGTGCCGTCAAGCGTTCTGACAAAACTTGATGGGTTTACACGGTCCAAGGAATCGGGCAAAACTCTCGGCCTCCTGCTAATGGGATTGACGTTCTCGCTTACGTCATTCACTTGCACGGCACCGCTTGTCGGAACGATCCTCGTCGCGGCTGCCCAAGGCGATCTTTTCTATCCGATCGTTGGAATGCTGGCGTTCTCGTCTGTTTTCGCACTTCCCTTTTTCGTTCTCGCCGTCGCGCCGCAGCTTATGCAGTCGCTGCCGAGATCGGGAACGTGGATGAATGCGGTCAAGGTCGTGATGGGCTTTCTCGAGATCGGAGCGGCCCTCAAATTCCTCTCAAATGTTGACCTAGTTTGGGGCTGGGACATATTTACG
Organism: Pyrinomonadaceae bacterium; assembly: GCA_041745075.1. Lineage (GTDB taxonomy): Bacteria > Acidobacteriota > Blastocatellia > Pyrinomonadales > Pyrinomonadaceae > OLB17. The sequence continues at coordinate 7,922 of JBGTJP010000155.1, forward strand.
CGCGACGTCGTGATCGCGGGCTGGATCGCTCTTGCGGTGCTGACGTTTCTGTATTTACTTGGCGTGTTCCGGTTCTCGCATGATTCGGAAAACCGCAGCATCGGCCTGGTGCGTGTGCTGAATGCGTTTCTCTTTGGGACGCTGGCGTTGTACCTATTGACCGGGCTTTTCGGTTCCCGGCTCGGTGAGTTGGAATCGTTCCTCCCGCCCGCCAAGGAAACCTCATCCACAAACGGCGGCGGGGCCATCAGCAATGAACTCTCATGGATAACCAACGATTATCAAGCCGCACTGAAACAAGCGCAGGCCGAGAACAAGAAAATTTTCATCGATTTCACCGGATACACCTGCACCAACTGCCGCTGGATGGAGGCGAACATGTTCCCAAAACCGGCCGTCCGGGCCGAACTCGAAAAATTCGTCCGAGTCCGGCTTTACACCGACGGCGAAGGCGAGCCTTATGAAGGTTTTCAGAAAATGCAGGAGGAAAGATTCGGGACCGTTGCTTTGCCGCTTTATGTAATTCTAACTCCGTCGGATCAGATCAGAGCACAGTTTGCCGGCTTGACACGCGATGAGACCGAATTTATCTCATTCCTTCAGAAATAACAGAGCTTAGCGCGCAGCCAATTGATAAATTTCAACGCCGATAAAAACGAGCGATATGAGCGAGAAAACCATCGCGACGATCAAGTAGCCGGCCAGCATCATTGCGTCCCAGTCGTCGCGCCCCTGTTTGTTGAGACGCCAGAAATGATAGCCAGGTTAGTTAAACTTTCGACGTATAGATGAACGGCACGCCATAACCCAACAAAATATGCTGACGCCGGCCAAGAAGAAAACGGTGAGGACGTTTTCGGCCATGATGTTCCGCGGACCGAAGAAAACTGTCGAATCACTAAATAATACCGGAAATGACACTATAACCCGCTCGGTCTACGTTTTTTAGTGGCTTATTCGTGCGATTTCGTGGTTACGGTTCCCCTACTTCTTCGCACGATCTCTGACCTTCAACTCAGGGACCTTTTCGTTTACGACACGGGCAAAAACGCCGAGCACTATCCGCCATTTATTCTCCTGCAATTTCCAAATGTGAAGGCAGTTACCTTTTTCCATCCCTTCGTTGCTGTCGGCGTAAGAGCAAGGGTTCCAGGAATAGGCCATATCGGCTGTCTCGAACTGCGAAACTTTCGTTGGAAAATCGACCGCGATATATTTTTCCAACTCATCTTTTGCTTTTCCACGCCCGATGATCGGCGGCATCCCCTCGCGCAATAGCCGCACATCGTCCTCGGCAAACTTGCCGTAGGCACCGCCAAGTCCCTTGCTGGTCATGCCCAGCCTTAAGAAATTCATTGTTGCGTCAACCGCCGACAGCCCGCGAAAGTTGGTCTCGCGAACACCCGGGTCGGGGGCCGAATCGCGTTTTTTCTTTTTCTTTTCGTAGGGATCGTGCGAGATCTCGATATCAAGAATGGCCTTATAACTTCCGTCCGAGCGCTTCTGCCAGACGGTCGCATATTGCCCGACGCGTTGAAACTCGATCGACTTTCCCTTTTGCGTCAGGGTCCATTCGCCGGTCGTATAACCCAGCAACCCGTTTGTCGAAATATCCGCAAAGGTGACGTTGCGACGCAGCACCCCGGGCAGGCGGCCGCCCCCGTTTCGCAGAAATTCCGGCCCGTTTACCGCGTCGGGGCGAAAAATGACCGCGTCGTCAGCCAGTATCTCAAGAAACGCCGGCTTAAAGCCCTTGTCCGCGACCGCCGCCCCAAAGGCCCTTTCGGCATCGAACATCGCCTGCAAAAATGACTGTCCCGCAACGGGCAAACAAAAAACTATTGAGATTATGGTTAATACTACAAAACGCATAAGGGATTATCTTACCTAAATTGCCGCCCAACTTGCCAGAAAAAAATTAAGTGACAAACAATTCGAATGTTAAACACACTGCCTCGCGCCAAATCTTTAAAACTCTGAAACGGCTCGAATTCCTTATTAAACTCACAAATAGCAAACAAATCCGTGATCCCGGCAAATATAAATTAGCGAAAGACACGCCCAAACGAAAAATAGAAACGCCCTCGCCCATTCTCGTTTACGCTGCCGCCGATAAAAACCGGGCCGACGGGTGTTTCGAATATCGCGCCGCCGGAAATGCTTTGCCGGTAATTCAGGTCGCCGATCCGCTCGAACATGCTTCCGCCCTCGTACCAGGCTCCAACGTAGGTTTTTCCGCCGAGAAACGTCGGTATGATCTCAGGGTTATGCAGAAATCCCGCACCCGCCTGAATATAATTGCTTCCGCGAAACTGCTCGAAGCCGTAACCGCCAAGCCGAAAAGGCCCACCGAGAGTAAACTGCTGAAGCGGGGCAGCCGTGCTGCCAAATGTCGTCCCCCCTCCGCCAAACGCGAACAAAATATTCCGTTCCTTCATCGGCCTGAAAGCTGTCAACCTGGTCTCAGCCTGGGCAAAGCTATTGTCCCCGCCCGGGCTGTCGAAGAAATAGTTGAGGCTTGTTCTGGCCAGCAGCCCGCTTGTCGGAACCTGACTTTTATCGAGGCTGTCGTAATTCCAGCGAACACCGGCGGTACTAAAAAATCCCTGCACGTCAGGCAGCAGCGGGTCACCGATTCTCCTGGAAACGCTCTGATACCCGAGCGTATAACCCGCACGCAATTCACTGTTTTTACTAAAGCTGTAGCCGACATCCGCCCCGATCAAAGCGGTTTGCCCGACATACTCGACTATCCGGTCGCCGTCACCGTCAAAAATATTCAACCGTCTCCGTTCGTAAGACGCCCGCGGCGCAACGAAGAATTTTGTTTGCCCGATCGGGCGAAAATACTCGGTGCCGAAATAACCATTTGAACCCAGCCGAAGGTCGTTTCTCCATTCGGCCCCGCGGCTGCCAATGTCAAATAGGGTCAGCCGGGCCAGAAAATTAAAGTTCACATTGTCCGCCTCGACACTGTTGACATCGAGCCCTAGTTCCAGTCTGGTCGGTTTGGTGGTTTCACCGCCGATCCTCGGCGAACCGATCAAAAGCTCGGTTTTGCCTTCCTTGCCGTTCAGCCTGTAATCAAGGGCATCGAACCGGCCCGTACCTGTAAGTTCGGAAAGGTCCCTGGCCAATTCTTCCTGCCGGGCATCATCAAGCGGCTTTCCCGTGTATTTTCGGCCCAGTTTTTCCTCGATCAGCTTTGTGGAATCCGGGTCCATTCCTTCCACGGCCACGAGCTCGGGTACGGGCGGAACGTCAGGCCGCTGACGGGCGCGTCGCGCGGCAAGATGCTGTGCCCAATCGGCGTCATCGAGTGCGAGCGGTTTTAGCAAAGCTGACCGTTCAAGTGCTCCGTTGTAGCCAAGCTCGATGATTTCATTTGCCTTTCCAAAATCCGACGATCCGTATTTTCCCAGATCCGGCGAGATTATTATGTCCGCCTGCCGAAGACTACGGCGCGAGTTGTCCACCGTTGCGATGTTGATCGTCTGAGCAAGTATGCCGGGCAGACTCTCAAGCGCCTCGCGTCCGCCAAGCTGGGTTTCGATGTTTACGACCAGTACGATGTCGGCACCCATTGCCTTTACAACGTCCGTGGGAATATTGTTTACCAGGCCGCCGTCCGCAAGGATCTTGCCGTCCACTTCGACCGGAGCAAAAACACCCGGCACGGACATCGTCGCCCTCAGCGACCGGGCCAGCGAACCGCTTTTCAGCGTAACTGACTCTCCCTTCACCATGTCTGTTCCAACGGCGCGGAACGGTATCGGCAACTCGCCAAAATCCGACATCGTGGCGTATGGCAGAGTCAGCCGGTCAATAAGCAAACCTATCTCATGTCCTGAATTCAGCGCGTTTGGGAGCTTGAGATTGTTTATCTTTCCTTTCAGTGTGACCGGGGCTGGAATATTGCGGCGGTCCTCTTTTCGCCTAAACGAAAGATCTTTGAACGTCGTTGAAACCTGAAGAAGCCTTTCCCAGTCCAGCGACGTGATAGCCGCTTCAATTTCCGCCGGGGACTTACCCATCGCATACAAGGCTCCGACAAGTCCGCCCATACTTGCCCCGCCGAGATAATCCACGGGAATGTGGTTCTCTTCCAGCACCTTAAGGACTCCGATATGTGCGAAACCGCGTGCCCCGCCGCCGCTCAGGACAAGGCCGACCGTCGGCCGCTTTCGGGTCGGTGCCGTTTGTGCTCGCGTGTCGATCGGGAATGGGAGCAACAGGAACACAAACAGCAGACATAGGACGAATTTATTCATTTCATACCTCAAAATAATAAACCGGGTCAAATCGATTCTAACGCAGAACCGTTAGCCAGCGTACGCCGGCGATTTGTGATTATTATCAGAGAAAGCTCTTCTGAATGAATGAGATGCGTAAAGTCGGGCTCCGGCGGTCAACTAATTATCATTTTCCAGATCCTGGTGAGGTCGTCTCTAAGGTGTGTAAAAGTTCCGGCGGCGGCATATTTTCGCTCGGCCCTGCGCAGCCGGTGCCAGGTTTCCCACCGCCATTTCAGGTTCAGCGGCCCGTGGGTCTTATGAGTTCCAAGATAGGCTCCGGCGCGAAGCTTCACGTAGTAAATTGTGAATAGTAGTATCCGCATTCGATCTTCGGCCCGAACTGTTGAAAGCGAAAATGCCCTTCCCCAAGCCGTTTTCCCCGGCTGACAAACCCATGAAATTATTCGATCTTTCGAATCTAAACCTAAATAGCGGCCCGGTGTGTATTCCGGGTTACCGACACATAGAAATAGCTAAATGGCCGGATTTTCCTGACTTTTGGCTTAATTCTGTAGTTCTAAACAGTTTAAGGCAGATCGGAACGAGTAATGCTCTCGGCCGCGCCCGGGAATTTGCGGGCGGCCACACCGCCACCGTCATCACAGACCAGTCGAAAGTTTGAGAATATTCACATTCAGCCGAAAATCGTTTATCATTCTTCCGTTCGGCCCTGTATAGAAACCGTGCAACTTTAAAAGTTAATTTCGGCATCCCTGTTCCGGATATCTGCCGGGAACACTCGGCCCTTTTGTTTTAGTGGGAGGAGAAAATGCTAAAGGTGAATCGACTGCTTCGTCTATTCTTATCGTTTGGACTGATCTTTGTGATGTCGGTGGCTGCATTCGCGGACACGCTGCGGCTAAAGGACGGCAGCATTATTAAAGGCCGCATTGTTACTTTTGGCGGAGGTAAATTCACGGTTGTCATCGGTGAGGGCACACGGCAGCGGCAGATGACGTTCGATGCAAACGAGGTTGAGTCGATACAGTTCGATTCCATTTCTCCGGCTTCAACAGCCTCGCTACCCGCACGTAAAGCGGCAATCAGCAAAGATCCTCAATACGTCGAAACCTCGGCTCCGCCAACGACAGTCCCGAGGGTTATCACAACCGATAATACGAGAGCCCCGGCATCAAAAACGACCGCGGATCTGCCTCAAACAAAGATAATGGAACCGGCCGACCGGTCGGGTAAAAAACCGATCGAGGTTTCGGTGAAAGTTTTGGCCGATAACACCTCGAACGGCTGGACGAACTCCGGTTGGGTCGTCAGAAAGGGGCAAAAGATAAGGATCAAGGGCGACGGCAGCATTTCGCTTGGAAAGGGCCGATCAACCGGGCCGTCCGGACTGTACGACCTGGACGATGAATCAAAATTGCTGAAAAGCGTTCCAACAGGCGCTCTCATCGCTGTTATTGGCGACGATAATAATGAGTTCATTTACGTCGGATCAGAACGTACTTTTACCGCCGCCCGCGACGGGGCCCTCTTTCTAGGGATAAATGAAGGGAACCTCAACGACAATTCCGGTTCATTTGATGTTCGGATCGAGATCGAACCGTCGTGAATCCCAAAGTAATTTCCTTGATTCTTGCCAACCAAAAGTCCACAATTGGAATCGAACTTTAATAACCTCGGCCTTTTGGAGTCATATGCAAAACATCTTCACGCGCGGCACCCTCGTTCTATTTGTATTCTCGCTTTTTACCGTTCCCCTTGTTCCGTTCGCTGCCGCCCAATCCAAGCCCCAGCGGGTCGAGCCGAGAGGAAACGATAAGCGGAACCAGCGTCCGAAACCAAAAACCGCGGAAGAACTAAAGGCCGAGGAAGAAGAGAAAAGGCAGCTAGAGGAAGAAAAGAACGCCGTAGTCGACCCGGGCGTGATCGCTATCGACACGAACATCGTAAATGTTGATGCGGTTGTATTTAATAAGAAAACCGGCCAGATCATCACGGGCCTCAAAAAGGAAAACTTCGGTGTTTTCGAGGATGGTGTTAAACAGGAAGTTTCGAACTTTACCACGCCCGAATCCCCGATAACCGTCACTCTCGTCCTTGAATACAGCAAATGGACCGAAACATTCGGCCGGGCAAGCGGCGGAATTTTCCAACCCGGCGTTTACGAATCCATTCGCCCCGTCGCGCAGTTTCTGACGCAGTTTATCAAGCCGCCCGACGATTACGCATCGGTCATCGCATTTGATATGCGTCCGACGCCGATCACCGATTTTACGAACGATCCGGGCCGTATTCGTGAGACCATCAATCTTTTGCTTCGAAACAGCCCCGCTTTTCGCGAGAACAATCTTTACGATGCGATCAAGTTTTCCCTGATCGGAGGCCGCGGCGATTCGGTCGTGCTCGAGGACAGCGAGTCTCGTTATGCCGATTACGGCGGAATGGTCAGCGTAAAATCCAAACGGCGGGCGATCATCCTGGTCGCGTCCGGCATCGACACTTTCAGCAAACTAAACTACGGCGAGGCCCGGAAGATAATCCAGGAAGCCGGTATTCCGATCTACATCATAAGCACCGGCAACTTGTTCTATAAGCGTTACGAAAGCCGTCTGGGACCGACAGACGACATAACCGGAATGCCCGGCCGCCTCACGTTCCTCCAGGCAAAGAACGCGATGAACACCTTTGCAAAGGAATCCGGCGGGATGCATTTTGAAATGACATTTGAGAGCGAAATACCGGCCTACCTGCAAAGCATCAACGGCCTGCTCCGAAGCCAGTACAGTTTGTCCTATGACCTCGTTGCCAAACACGAGCCCGGAAAGAAATATAAGCTCGAAGTAAAGGTCGATGTCGATGGCGACGGCACATACGACGATAAACAATACGTGGTCCAGCACCGCCCCTTTATTTTGACACCCAAGGAGGGTGACGATAAGGATAAGAAAAAGAAAGGCTAGCAGGCGTGCATAATAGGCCTCTATTCGGCGAGCGATCCGCGGGTCGTTCGCCGTCTTCTATTGGTCATCAAGCCACCCTCTGTTATTCTGTTTAATTGCACCTGTTATGAGCAACCGCATAGTAGAAAGCTTAAGGAAAAAACTCGCCGGCGAGGAAGGGTACGTGATCAAACGCGGAGCCGCCCTCTCGATAGCTCTTTGCTATCCAAACACCCACTCGATCGGCATGGCGAACCTTGGGCTGCATACGATGTACGACCTGTTCAACAGCCTTCCCGATGTGTCCTGCGAACGAGTTTTTCTGCCGGACCCGGCCGAACTGAAAGAACACGAAAAGACACGCACGCCCTTGCTTTCGCTTGAGACCCAGAGCCGTGTTCGCGATTTTGATCTTGTCGCATTCTCAATATCCTTTGAAACAGATTATCTGAATATGGCCCGGATGCTTCAGCTTTCGGGTATTCCCGTCTGGGCCTCCGAGAGAAATCATTTTCATCCGCTCGTCGTCATGGGCGGAGCGGCATCGTTCCTGAATCCCGAACCCATCGCGGATTTTACCGACGTGATCGCCGTTGGCGAAGGCGAAATACTTGCTCATCAGTTGGTTGATGCGGTATTTGAAAACGAGACGAAAGATGAAATTCTCAACTCGCTTGCACGCATCGGCCGCGGATTTTACGTTCCGTCGCTCTACGATGTAGTTTATAACGACGATGGCACGGTGTTCGATTATATTCCGAATACAGAAGGTGTTCCGCGTCGTGTCGGCCGGGCTCTGGCGGCAGTAAACCCAAAAGAGGGAACGCTCCGCCGGGCGTTGAAGCGCGGCGAGAATGAGTTGGCTGAGTTCCTGAAAAATCAGGACGTTTTTTGCCCCTCAACTTCCGTATGGTCGCCCGGAGCCGAAATGGGTGACCGACTACTTGTCGAGATCTCACGCGGCTGCTCGCAGGGCTGCCGCTTCTGCTGGGCCGGTTACAACTATTATCCGCCGCGGGTTGTTCCGGCGAAGGACATTCTGGCAAAGGCCGCTGAATGGCGTTCGAAAACGGACAAGATCGGCCTCGTATCCACCGCCGTTTGCGACCACCCCGAAATTTCCACCATCTTAAAAGAACTGCGTGCGATGGATTACCGCATCTCGGTCTCTTCTCTGCGGCTCGATCAGATCTCCGAGGAGCTTCTCGATGCTCTCGTCGAATCGAACGACCAACAGATCGCGGTCGCACCCGAAACGGGCTCCGACCGCCTTCGCAGGGTGATCAACAAGAACCTGACAAACGACGAGATAGTCGATATATGCGGAGCGGTTTTTGACCGCGGAATGCTGACGGTAAAGCTCTATATGATGGTCGGCCTGCCGACCGAAACGCAGGAAGACCTGGACGAGATGTTCGTTCTTGTCGAACGAATCAAGGACCGGATGCTTGAAGCGGGCAGAAAATTCGGCCGGGCGGGAAAGATCATCCCTTCGCTAAACGGCTTTGTGCCAAAGCCGAACACTCCGCTCCAGTGGGACGCGATCTGCGACGAGAAGGAGCTTAAGAAACGCATCAAGTACGTTTGCAAAGGCCTTAGCCGGATCCCCAATGTCGAAGTACGCTTTATGTCCGCACGCATCGCTCACGAGCAGGCGCTTTTCTCATCGGGCGACCGAAGCGTATCGAAGATAATCGACCGGGCGGCCCAGATGAATGGCGACATCGACCGCGCATTGCGTGATACAGGCGTCGATCCGGCGTTCCATACTTCGCGGAACCGCGATTACGAAGAATTCCTGCCATGGTCGATCGTCGATTCAGGCCTGTCTTTCGATTTTCTGAAAACCGAGCACGAAAAATCACAGGAGGCCCTTTCGAGCCTCCCGTGTCCTGCGGTTGAAAAATGTACTACTTGCGGTGTTTGCCCATCCACCTGGCTGGCCGACGCCCCCGAAGCACTGATAAACATTCAGCCGCTCAAGATACGCGAGGCCCTCACGGTTGCGCTCTGATCTTAGTTAGCCTTGCCGTCCTTCAACAAATATCCCGACGGAATTGCAACGTAGTCAAAGTTGTATTTGTATTTATAAATGCCGAACGGAAGCATCGAGATCTGCTTCGTGTACACTACGTGAGCCTGGACAGCACCTGGCGTCTGTTTCACTTCAACAAACGCATCCGCCGGCACATTGTTCTCGAAGATAGCTTTTTGCAGCGACGCTTTTACAACGTCCACCGGATTCATGCGGGGCCCAGTTGCAAGGCCTCTCACGACGGCGGTATCCATTTCCTGCCTAAGATTGGCCCCTTCGTACGCGATCGGAACGTAGTTGATGCCCGCGTTGCCGACTAGGGCAAGGACCATAACTACAAGTAGAAATTTTATTCCGGCACTGCCTCGTTCGGAGTTCCGGCCATTATATGGATTTTTCATGATTGATTACTCCTCCGCGATAAATTGCGTTTGAGTGAGTCTAGCCGCGGGCGGCCTGTTTGAAAGCGGACATCAAAGCGGAATGCGGGACCTTTGCATGCGGGAAAATTACAGGTTCGCCAATTTTTTTTAGAAGGATCCAGTGGAGCGAATTGTTGATAAGCTTCTTGTCGTACTTAAATGTCGCAAAAACCTCGCGTGGATCGATGTTGTCGATCGGCGGCAATTTACCTGCCCGATGCACAACATCGTACAACAAGTTTACTTCATCTTGTGCTAAAAGTCCAAGATTTTTTGACAATGCGGCCGCAAAGCAAATACCGTGACCAACGGCCTCGCCATGCTTGAAATAGCGGTAATTTGTAACCTTTTCCAGCCCGTGGCCAAAGGTATGGCCGAAATTGAGGATCTTTCTCGACCGGGCATCGACTTTCGAGGCTGATTCTCGCTCATCCCCCGCCACAATTCCGGCCTTGAACGAAACTTGGGCGGCAAGTAGTGAAGCGAGCGAATCTGAGAATTTTTCATCCTTCGGTGCTTTTTCGAGCTTTGTCCGATCGAATCCATTCAAAAACTCTGCGGTCGAAGCGAACAATCGCCCCCCACCGATCGCTCCCTGTTTTACCGCTTCGCAAAAGCCCGCGGTCAGTTCACGCGGCGGCAGCGTTTCTAGTGTTTCGATGTCGATCAGAACGCCTTTCGGCTGATAAAAGGAACCGATCAGATTCTTACCAAAACTCGAGTTGACACCGGTTTTCCCGCCGACCGATGAATCGATCATGGACAACAGCGTCGTCGGAATTTGCAGCAGATCTATCCCGCGCAAATAGATCGAGGCCGCAAAACCGGCGAGATCGCCCACGACTCCGCCGCCTAACGCAATTATGGCATCGGTTCGGGTCAATTTTGATTCGCTCAGGAAGGTCAGTGCTTTTTCGAGCGTCCGAAAATCCTTAAACCGCTCGCCGTCACCGATCAAATGAATGTGCGGCTTAAATCCAGCAGATGCCAGGGCTTTACTAACGCGCTTGCCGTAAAGTCCGAAAACCTTCCGATTCGAAATCACAGCAACACGGCCCGGGGAGTTAGATAGCGCGTCGGCGGCCCATTCACCGGATGATTCCAGCAGGCCGCGGCCGATCAGTACCTTGTAGGGATCGGCCTTGTTCGATGTCTTGATCTTTACGATAGATGTCATCGGGCGGAGGTTGTTTATCGGCTGTAAAGCCTTACGAACATTAGGCCAACGCAGTCCTGATCGTTTCGGCCAGTTTGTTTGCCAGTCGCTCGATCTGTTCCTGGTCCTGCCCCTCGATCATAACACGCGCAAGATTTTCTGTTCCCGAATAGCGCAGCAAAAGCCGGCCCGTGCCCGATAATATCTTCTCGGTCTCGGTAGAAACCTTCCTAATCGCATCGACCTCGTCAAACGGCTTCTTTTCACCCACTTTCACATTTACGAGTATTTGCGGATACCTCTCAAAACCCGCAACCGCCTCGGAAAATTTCTGTTTGCTATCACAAACGGCACCGAAAACCCTGAGCGCCGTCATCATTCCGTCACCCACCAGACTGTTTCGCGGAAAAATGATATGGCCGGACTGTTCGCCGCCGATCTCGGCACCGGAGTTAAGCAATTCTTCCAGAACATATTTGTCTCCAACCGCTGTTCGGACCAGCTCGATGTTGCGGGACCGCAGGGCGATCTCAAGTCCGATATTGCTCATTACCGTGGCGATCACCTTGCCCGAATTCAGTTCGCCGCTTTCCTGCATGGCCTTTGCCATTATCCAAAGCGTCGCGTCGCCGTCAACAATAGTTCCCTGCTCATCCACGAACAGGGAACGGTCCGCGTCGCCATCAAAGGCCACGCCAAGATCGGCCCGGCATTCCAAAACCTTTGCCTGCAAATGCTCCAAATGCAGCGAGCCGCAGTTTTCGTTGATGTTCCTGCCATTTGGGCGGTCGTTGAACGCGATTACTTCCGCCCCGAGGTTTCGAAAAAGCAGCGGCGCGAGATTCGAGGCAGCTCCATTGGCGCAGTCTATTGCGATCTTGTAACCCTCAAGGCGAAATCGATTACCCGTCTCCGTCAAATGTTCGAGATAAGCTCTCCGAAAGTCGGCTTCTCCCGAGGCATCCAAATCAAGACCCACCGCCGCTATGTCAATAGTCCCGCCGTCGAGAACATCTTTTTCGACCTCGCACTCAAATTCATCGTCGATCTTTCGCCCGCTCGGCAAAAATGCCTTTATCCCATTGTCGTAGAAGGGATTGTGAGAGGCGCTGATGACTATGCCCAGATCGAACTCGAATTCCGCCGTCAAAAAAGCAACACCGGGCGTCGTTATCACGCCGGCCGATTCAACCCACGCGCCGGCCATTCGGCCTCCGCGATGGAGCTCACGTTCGATCCACCCGCCGGACTCGCGCGTGTCACGGCCCGTCAATAAACGCGGAGCGCGGCCCAGACGTGCAGCCATCCGCGCGGCCAGCGACTGTCCGATCAAAAAGACCGAACTCTTATCCAACGGGAAAACACCCGCCTCGCCCCGGATTCCATCAGTACCAAAAAGTTTTGTCATACCAGGTGTTTCTTCGAAACCAGACTTATCGAGGAAGCCTAAAACTCTTTATTAACAAACAAATAGAATAGCAAAATGAAGAACCCGGTCGCTACTGCTCTCGGCTCTGGAAATTGTATTTTGGACATCTGGCATAACTATTTGTTGTGGAAACTATAAAAAAATCGATAATGCTTGACAACCTTTAGGTAAATGAGCGAATCTTTATTGACGCGGGAGTTGTTTCGCCATTCCGCGTTGTCAAATTCACCCGAGTAACAACTCTCCTGAAATTATTATGAGATTTTCCTTCGGCATTGCTGTCGCCATTCTGTCTTTTCTGCCCGCGCCCTTTACCGCCCAGACACCCGCGGGCGACGCCCCGCCGACCCGCAAACGCGTTGTCGTGACCGACACAATGCCGCCTATTCCGCCGGCCTCAACGCCTACGCCGATACCGGCCCGAACGCCGATCGTGGTTGGCGGAACGAAGCAAACCGCCAGCCCGGATGCCGAAAGGATGGACACACCGACGCCGCCTGTTCCTAATGCCGCAGCAACAACCGCGGGACGTTCGATGAGTTTTCGCACGATGAAAAGCAAGATCGCCGAGGCGAAGCGGATAATGCAGTCCCGGCCTTTGGCGACCGCCTCAGTGGATAGCACGGTTCCACTCGAATACGTTCGCATCGCATTTCACGATTGGAAAACCGGCGAGATAGATTTTGTAGTGATGCCGAAAGAGGCGTTCCTATCCCCCGCCGGACCAAAGGAACTGGTTTCGCAAAACGGCCGAGAGATAACGACCCAAACAATTAGAGGGAACGGCGTGAATACACCAATTACGATCACGGACGCCGACGGCACCAACCAGCTTCCGCTGCTTGTTCAATATCCGGTAATTCGCGGCGGCAAGTACATCGAAACCGCGTATTATATGTCCACGCATCCGGGGCTCGTAACGGCGGAGGTTGTAAACGCCGGCCGTTTCTACGTGCGCAATGTTATCGAGATAGCCCGCGAGCGTCTTCGCGAAAAAGGTATCACCATTCAGCCAAAGATCGCCGATATCGCCGAACGCCTGGCGGCCGTGGAGCACGTAGATCATCTGCGCTTCCGCACCGAATACCATCAAAATATCTACAACGACGTTTACACCCTTTTCGCACTGAATGAAGGCCAAACCTATCGCTATTCGGTCAGTTCCGCGGGTGCCGGCGGGATGGTTCAGATGATCCCTTCAACCTACCGCATGGTCCGCTCGTGGCACCCAAACGTGCCGCTTATGCCCGATTTTGTCGGAGGGATGCAAGACCATGTCAACGCATCACAGGCGATGCTGCTCTATATGCAGCGGACGTGGAACGACCTAATTGCGAGCCCGACCGTGGCCAACGCCTTCGCTGACGGCATCGCGACCCAGGAGCAATTGATGGCCGCCGGCTATAATTCGAACCCCGCACGGCTTGCCGGTTACATAAAACGCGGCGGTGAAAATTGGACAAATCTTATTCCGCGAGAAACGAAGGTTTATCTGCAGATCTTCGATTCGATCGAACGCAATGTTCCGATGGCGGCAAGAACCCGGTAACCCGTCCAACAAACTTTAGTTTGTTGCGCTTAGGATTCCCTTGAGCACACGCAAGCGGACGCTTACGGTCCGACGATTTTGAAGACTCACTCATCCGGAAGATCCGCGACAAATGCCGAATTCCCGATCTTCTCAAGTTCTGCCTGTACGTCCTCGAATTTCTTGTGGACCAGATTTTCTCCCAGAAAGAACGGGTCGTTCGTGATCTCAATAACGGCGCAGGGCGGCGGTTCGTAGCTTAGCATCGAGCCTTCATCGGCAAAATCGATATTCGCGATGTTCAGTCCCCACAGCCCGCCGAGATACACATCGAACGCAAAGGGCATCCGGTCAAACTCGTGATAATAACGGTTTTTCCTGATCTCAGTCCCCTCAAACACTTCAAATACAGCGTGTTCCGGTTCACTAAGATAAATCTCGCCTACCTTTAGGGCCGCCAATTCACCTGTTTCGATACCAACCCTTTGCTGCAGCATCCACGACCAAGACCTGGTTTCCGGGTCGCGCAGCGACCTGATGCGTATTCGCGTTTCGCCAATGTAGTTGTCGAAGATCTGAATATGCCGGCTTGCCCTTGTTAGAGGCTCGGGCAATGCCTCGATCAAATATTTCCGGCGAAATTCGGTGCGATACGTTTTGTCCATCATTTGTAATTTATTATACTTTGGATTTTGAATTAGGAGACAGTTATGAAATTACGGTTCTTATTATTGATCTCAACGATTGCTTTGACGACCCTGTTCACCGCTTGCGGCGGAACCGAAACACCGGCGAACAACGCGAATATGAATTCATCGGCCTCGGTAAATTCGAATGCGAACGGGGCTAAGCCGGCCGCTAACGACCCGACAGCGGTCACCACGCCCACGCCCGACCAGATCACGAACAACGCTCCGACGCTGACACCGGTTTACAAGGCCTATTGCGCCGCAGTGGTGAAGAAGGACGAGGCTGCCATTAGGAAATACTTTGACTCAGCAACGCTCAAGAATTACGAGGAGCAGATGAAAGATGCGGGTATTAGGAGACTTTCCGAGTTCGTGGATCCCGTAACTAACGAGATATGCGAGGTGTCGAATGAACGCTTCAATGGCGACAAGGCTGTCGCCAGAGTAATTACCAAAAGCTACGCCGCTCCCGGATTCGAAATTCTCTGGATCAAGGAAAACGGTGAGTGGAAGATGTCCAACATGAAGCCGGAAAAAGGGTTTCAGTAGGGCTCAAACGGCGTCTCTTCTAAAAACCTTTAGCCGAAATTTCTAAAGAAAGTAAAGACGCAACGATTGTTTTTTTACCGATTTGGCTAAAGCCTTTGTTGAACTGTTGCCCCAAGTGAGAAAGGCCGCCCTTTCGGACGGCACCTCTTTGCGTTTAGCTTGCTGTTCCCTTCGCCTCCGCCGGTTGATATGGAGGCAGAATCACCCGGGCCTGCTTTTCTTTCTTTAACCCAAGAGCCCAATCGGCCTGCATAATCGTATGAATGTCGCGGGTACCTTCGTAAATGACCGCCGCCTTGCAATTTCTTAGGTATCTCTCGACAGGATAATCGTTCGTATAGCCATTTGCTCCGTGAAGTTCGATCGCCATTGACGCGGCGGTCTCGCTCCGAACGGTCGCCTGCCACTTGGCAAGGCTCGCGGCCTTGGCGCTCGGCTTCCCTTCGTTCTTTAAGTAGCCGGCGCGGAGCCAAAGAAGGTGTGACATTTGATAGTCGGCCTCCATGTTCGCGATCTTCTGTTTCACAAGCTGAAATTCGCCGATCTTCTGACCCTGAACCTCTCTGGTGTTGGCGTACGCGACGGATGCGTCGCGGCAGGCACGGATGACACCGGTAGCACCCGACGCGACCGTATAGCGCCCGTTTTCAAGCGAGAACATTGCGATCTTAAAACCTTCGCCTTCGTTTCCGAGCATATTTTCCTTCGGCACCCGCACGTCCTGAAGCGAAAAATGTCCTGTATCGCCCGCCCTAATACCCATCTTCCCATGGAGCGTCCCGCTCGAAAAACCGGGCATTGTGCGTTCGACAATAAAGCAGCTCATGCCGCGATGATCGCGGACCTTCTGCTTTTCCTGATCGGTCCAGCAGAAGAAAAGAAAATGATCGGCGGTGTTGCCAAGCGAGATCCACATCTTCTCGCCGTTCAAGATCCAATCATCGCCATCCCGCTTCGCATATGACCGCATCCCAACCACGTCGCTGCCGGCATTCGGCTCGGTCAACCCAAATGTTGCCAGTTTTTCGCCCTTCGCCTGCGGAACAAGGTACTTCTGTTTTTGCTCTTCGGTGCCCCAACTGTAAACGCTAAGACTATTCAATCCAACGTGCACCGACATCGCCACACGCAAAAACGTATCACAGGCTTCAAGCTCCTCGCACACCAGACCGAGCGAGATATAATCAAAACCCGCACCGCCGTACTGCTCCGGAATGCAAACACCCAACAGCCCAAGCTCGGCCATCTTGTCAAAAACCTTCCGCTCAAAATGAGACTTCTCGTCCCATTCCTTTATGTACGGAGCAACCTCGCCCGCACAAAATTCGCGGACGGTATTCTGCAAAGCAGTAT
>JBGTJP010000156.1:0-25621 GCA_041745075.1 Pyrinomonadaceae bacterium
TCGCCGAGGACGAGAAAGCGGCAAAGAAAAAAACGAAGCGGCCGACCGCGGCTAAGAACGAGGCTGCTCCACCCGCGGCTCCCGCTGAATAATATTAAGAACGTGAGCGACACAAAGATCCAAAAACGGCCAGGCAGTGCGGTCAAAGAGAAGGGGCAGTACCTTTTGGCCTTTGGGGTCGTGGGGTCGATGCTGCTTGTCGCGGGATTTCCTGCGTTCGTTATCTTTTTCTTTGGCGTTTTCGCTTACTTTTTATTTCGCATTTTTGCGTCGGGTTCGCGAAACGAAACGCGCGATATTTTCGAATTCTACCTTTCGGCGAATGAGATCCTTCGTGAGGACGGTCGAAGCTGGTTTGGTTTCGAAGTGCGCGACGCCATCGGGCGTGGCGAATCGATCGTCAACCGCATGAGCGGAGCACCTCCGTTGGTCTATTTCGCGCTCGGGGCCCTTTATAATAAGGCAGGCGACCATCAGTCCGCGATCAACGCTCTGACCCAGGTTGTCGAGAGTGAAAAGGGAAACGAATCGGCTTATGTTTACCCAACCCAGGAGCTTCGAAATTATGTGAAGGTTCTGCGTAAGATCGAGCGCGATCCGTCCGAAGCTCCACTGACCTCGGCGTCGATCAGGGCACTCGAAAGGGCGCGCCGTATCCGAGGTAAAGCTATTCTTGAAGAGAGCCGTGCCGCATTTGTTCAGAACTCATCCAATGGAACGGTTCGGAATGAATTGCCGAAACCATCAGATTCTCAGGCCCAAAGTTCGCGACCATCGGATGAGGCGATCGAGGCCGAACACACCAACGGTTCCGGGCGAACGGTCATTGACCGTTTGTCGGACACGCCTGCCCCTCAGCCATCCTCGGCAGGGACGAATGGCGACAACGGTCATAAAGAAAGCCGTAAAAAGGAAAAGAAGGACCCTTTTGTGGACCGCAAACCGATAACCGAAGTTCTCCACGATATTTACGACCGCAACGTGCCATAGATTTTCCCTATCTGATCCCAAAGAACTTGCGTATCGAAACGAGCACGCCTTTGCTGCGTTTCTTCTGCTCGTCCAATTCTGCGGGTACGGAGGCATCAAGGGCTACTCGCCGTTCCTCGATCAATTCGCAAACCGATTGGACCAGGTCGGGGTTCGCCTCGAATATCGGCTTCAATGCGGTCTTGCTAATTTGTACCACTTCGGTTTCGATGGCCGCGACAACGGTCGCCGTCCTCGGCTCACCGGTCAAAAGGCTCATCTCGCCAAAATAGTCGCTCTCCGTCAACGAGTTGATCGTTTTAACATCCTTCCCTTGAAGGACCTGTACATCCACCCTTCCGCGCGTAATAACGAACATTGAGTTTCCTTCCTGGCCGCGTCGCACGATCGGCTCGCCGGGTGCGAACACCCTGTTCTGTGAAGCGCGTGCAAGTTTTTGCAGTTCCTCGTCGCACAATGGGGCGAAGATCGGAATTCTGCTCAACCGTTCGGCGGTAAGGTTTAGATAATCGTCGATCGTCTGCTCTTGGGCGGCCTGCTGCATATAGACGGTTCGCGTCGGGAAGGCAAAGTGCAGATCTTCGCGGCTAAAGGCGTACCAAATGCGTTCGCGGATCAGGGCATCGGTATCGTTGAATCTCTTATAATCGTCAGCCCAATATTTCACTTCCCAATCTATCCCGCTATCACCAAAGTTTCTGATGCGGACCACCGGCCTGATCTTTGCGGACACATTCTCAACCTGCCGGACGGCATCGCGGATCACCTGCGTCGTTTTGGCGGGCGAATTGGTATAAAGCGTGTTAAAGAAAACGAGCCGTGCGTTCAGGTTGTCCTTTGGCGCCACCTCGATCAATTCTTTTCCAAGCACCGAATTGCTGATCACAAGCAGCTTGTTCTGAAACGTGCGGATCTTCACACCGCGCCATGAAACGGCTTCGATAACGCCGGCTGCTTTATTTGTGAATGAGACTACATCGCCGACCTGAAAGGGCTGGTCCGCCTGAAGTGCGATCCCCGCGAACAGATTCCCAAGCGTGTCCTGCAGAGCGAGACCGACGACGATACCGATTATCGTTGAACCGGTAAACAGCGGGGCGAGCTGCACGCCCGGATACTGTGACTGAAAGATCACAAAGAACGCTACGATGTAAACGATTATCGAGATGACCGTTTTGAGCAGCGACGAGATCTCGGACTGCGACGAACTGCGAAGAGCGGTCTTTAAAACTAGGTAAGCGATAAACCGGACGACCGAAATGACCAGCGCCATCCACAGAACGATCTTGAAGATGTGGATAAGATTCAGGACCAGGCCGATCAGCGTGGTCGTCATCATCGTCGGGGCGTTGCCGTCGGTCGATACGACCTGTCCGTCGCTCGCGACCGCGATGCCGAAATGCGACAGAACATATTCCTGCACGGCGCCTTCGATAAACGGGAGCAGAATGAGGACGAGCGTGATGATCCCGGCAAATATCAGGAAGAAAAGGCTGCGTCTGTACAGTTCGGATGACGGCATACTGAGTGTGCTAAAACATATCAGCAATCGTTTTTGCAATCAACAGAAGCGAAAGCACTGACACGACGACGGTTATGGTCCACGCCAAAACGTTGAAGGCAAACGAATTCTTATGTTTGCCCATTATTTCTTCGTTGTTAGCGAGCGTGACGACGGCGCCTAGTATTATCGGCAGCAGAACGCCGTTCACGGTTTGTGTAAAGAGCAAAAGTTTTATCTGCGGAATGCCCGGGATCAGCGCGACGACACAACCGATAAGGATCAGCGCCGTGAACACGCCGAGAAAGGTCGGAGCTTCGCGGAACGAACGCGACAGGCCTTTTTCAAACCCGAGAGCTTCGCTGATGGAGTAGGCGGTTGAAAGCGGCAGCACGCCCATCGCTAGCATCGCGGCGCCGAACAATCCGACGGCGAACAGATACTTTGCATATTGCCCGGCGATCGGCACAAGCGATTCCGCCGCGGTGCGTGCCGAATCTATTTCAAAGACACCGGCCTGGTGCAGTGTCGCGGCAGTCGCGATCATGATAAACGCCGCGATCGTGCACGCGAATATCGTCCCAACGATCACATCCGCCCGGACCAGCGGCAGATCGTCCTTGTCCATGCCTTTTTCGACGACCGACGATTGCACAAACACCTGCATAAACGGCGTTATCGTTGTGCCGATAAGCGCCATGATGGTGAACAGATAGGCCGTTTCGAGTTTGAACGTCGGTTCGACAAAACCTTTCGCGGCCTGCCCCCAATCCGGCTCCGCCATAAAGGCTGAGATAATATATGTAAAGAACACGAGCGACATCACCAAAAACACGCGCTCGACACGTTTCTGCGATCCCTTTACGACCAGCCACCACACAAAACCGGCGGCAAGCGGCAGCGAAACAAATCGCGTAATGCCCAACAGTTCGGACGCCTGTGCGATGCCGACAAATTCCGAAATTATCACGCCCGTATTCGCGATCAGCAACGCGAGCATGACAAACGCGGTCCACCGCACGCCGAACTGTTCGCGTATCAGATCGGCCAGGCCCTGGCCGGTGACCACGCCCATTCGCGCGCACATTTCCTGTACAACGACGAGGCTAATTGTCATCGGGATAAAAACCCAGAGCAGCGTATAGCCGTAAGCCGCACCGGCGGATGAATATGTAGCGATCCCGCTGGCGTCATTTCCCGCGTTTGCGGCGATCAGGCCGGGGCCGAGGATGGCCAGGTAGGCAAAGAATCGATAATCGGACAAACGCCGCCCCGCCCGCGCATAAAAACCGCGCGTCTCCCGCACCAGCCGCTTTGGTGTAAGGCGTGACAAAAGCATCGTCGCAAACTACCGTCTTCTTTCATGTCTGTACCACCTGCATCAGCCGGTGGGTTCTTTTTGTCGATATGTACCACCCGCGACCGCGGACGGCTTGCTTCCAGTTGGAAATTGAATATAGCGTTTTTGCCGGAATATTGAAAGCGAAGGATATTGCCGAGGCCCGCGCGCAAGCAAGGGCGTAACACTCAACGTTGAATGTTACGCCCTTGCTAACGCGCAGGCTTCAGCATTGAAAGATCGCAGCACAGATCGAGCAGGCCAATACAAATATCCCGAGGACAAAAGAGGTGGCGGCGAAGAGTTTTAGGTGGCGGATGACGTGAGGGATGGATTTTTGGGCGAATTTGTGATGCCAGCGCCATGGGATCAGGATAAGACAAACGGTCGTGACGACGAGCAGCCAGCCAAAAACCGTGAACGCTTCGGCGAACGGCATTTTTTGCCCGTAACGGACGAACGCAAGCCCGACTGCCATGCGGAGGGTCATTTCCAGATAATGAGCGAACGCCGATCCGGCAAAGCTCTCCAAAAACCGCGTCGCCCGCACCGGTTTAGCCACCGAAAAGACCCCTAACCCGACAAAATAAACCCCCGAGAGCAGGATAACCATCAGAGCGATGTAGTCGAGCACATGCACCGGAACATATTACGCGAAAGAGTTCGGAAATGTAACAACGTGTCCGAGCAAAGCCCGCACGAAGTAAAGGCGTGATCCAAATGCAAAAGCCCGCACAAAGTAAGGGCGTAACACTCAACGTTGACTGTTACGCCCTTGCTACCGTGCAGGCTTGCGACATCTCTGGCTTTTGCAGGCGCCGTTACGGATTCACCGTCACAAACGCAGGGTCTGACGGGATACCGACGGGCAGGCTGTTTTGCAGCAGGACCGCGCGGACCAGCACACGTTCGGGCTGGCCGGGCGTGGTTGGGCTGACGGTCACTGTGAACGACTTGTCGGTTGAAAATCCGCTGTCCACCCACGAAGTCTGTCCGCTTCGCTGGACCTGCACCTTGTATGCGGGCAATCCGTATCGCGTAGCGTTCATCGTAAAGGTGTAATTGCCGTCGGAGCTCGTCACCTTTATCGTCGGTTTGAGGTCTTCGGCCGGCGGACGGTTGGGCGATTGCGGGATAATTCCCAACAGGCCGCCGATCTCGGGCGTGTAGTTCGGTGCCACGCGAATGCGTTGAACCAATTCGTCCAGCCGTTCAAAGATGCCGGTCGGAACCTGGTTCGGCGGGGCCAGCGCGACGTTTGCCGGAAACTGCGCGGCCGGATCGCCGACGTTGCCTTCGGTGACGGTTTTTCGCCACAACCGAAACGCCTTTGCATAAGCCGTAATAGTCACCGTTGACGCCGCGGCGAACTGAAAATCTTCATTATCGTTCGCCACTTGCGTCATGACGGCCGGCAAAAACCCTAGCGTGCCGCCAACCGCCTGAAAATTATCCGAAAAGTTCTGGAACCACGCCGCCCTGTCCTGCAGCGAGCTGTGAAACCAGCTTGAACTGGGTATCATAATGACACCTCCTGTATTTTCCAATGAACCTTCACGCGACGCAGTGACCCCAACCCTCTAAATACATTGAGATGTACGGCGCGCAAAAAATTCGCCCCGGCCCCGCAAAGAGAAAAGCCTGTGCCTTCATCCAGAACAGCAACGTATCCGCAGAAATTAAAAAATTATCGAGAATTTCCAACCCCGAAAGGACTCCGGAGCGGAGAGTTTCTGATAAGACCGGCAGCTAACTCTTAAATACCACCAGCTATTTTTTACGTTCGCAGGAGAACGTGGAAGTCATGGAAGAAAACCCAGCCCTTTACGAGCCAAGAAAAAAATAACATAGTTGGACATTTAATTTCAAGAGTTTTTTAAACCCTTACAAAGTAATGGGAGCCCGGTGCTTACTGCCCGTCGGGTGATACAAAATAAACGGAGGTAAGTGGCAGCATTCTTTTGTCCTCGTCGGTAAGTTTTTCATAGAACTGCCGCCAGAGCTCGATAAACCTCGGAAGGTCTATTAATTCCACGTGCACGTGGGATGTTCTTGCAGTGGTCTTTGCGTCCGAAGTGAACCCACCGGTCGAAAAGAAGATGCCTACGTCGCCGTCCTTCTGCAACAATCCCATCAACTGCCGCACATCCGGAACAGGCGTCGTGGATTCACGATGTTTTATCTGTATTTTTATTCTAGGTGACACGGTTCCGAGTGGATCTCGGTATGCTACGATATCGACCCCACCATCTTTGCCGCGGGGCGCTACAAACGGCGTGAAGTATCCCATCCCTCGCAGCAGGGCCGCCGCTAGTTCTTGAAACTCATAAGGAGTTTTTGCGTTGATAGCCCGCGTCATTCCTTCCAGTGCCATTCCTTCAATTTCATCCAGAGCGATTTCACGTTCTCTTTCCGCTCCCTCCGCCTCGCTCTCGTCGATCTCTTCAGCTATTGACGGCTTTGACAGATCTTCATGCCGTTTCCATTCCCGATACTTCGTCCTTGCGTCCTCAAGAAGACCCGTCGGACCAAGCTTGAGGGCCTGTTCGCCTTCCGGCGTTAGAAACCATACGCCTTTCTTCTTTATTAAGAAGCCTGCCTTAATACAATCGATGGTGAAGAAGTGCAACATCGACTGCCACCGGATATATCCAGTTTTTTCGTACCGCTCTCGTGCCCAATCGTCCAGAGTTACACGGGTCTCGATCTGCCTAAGAACATCTTTCCCCCGCATCTCGCCGTTGTTCTCGGATAAGACCTTTAAGGCTTCGTAGACGACTTTTGCCCCTAGTTCAAACGAACGCGATTGTTTCTTATCATTCATAATAAATGGTGGTTAGCTTCCGAACCCTTAATATCTATGACCTTTTATAGACCTTGTTCCCTCCGTGCGTAAGACAGGAGGCCAGACATAAGCCATTCCTGCTGCTGGCAGAGTTCTCGAATCCGTTAAACATGAGAAAGTGTCGTCAGCCCAAAGATTTCCGTGCCAGATGCGATTAAGGTGTCCAGTCTCTGGAAATTCTCTGGCGTTGGTTCAAGTTTCGTTATTGTAAAGGCACTTTTTCGTCCTGCGTCCTTTGCCGAGCCTCCTAAGTGATAAATCTGGTCATCGCATCGCATCCACCGGTCGTGATTCGTCGGTTCGACCACCAAGGTGTACTTCGATGACCCTCGCTCCATCGCGTACAGTCTCGAGATATCCAGGAAGGATTGGTATTCGGCGCTGTTGCCGCGATCTTTAGTGACGAGCACAACCGCAACCGAGTCTGGCAATCCGTTCAAGTACCGATGAAATAGACCAGCAGCCATGTAAGGATCGGCCCAAATCAATTTCTGGTTTGTGGCCTCGCAGAAAACCTTAAGCTTGCAATAAGCTTGAAACGGTGAGTGGGCTTCCAAGACCTCTGTGTCAACTTCCGTTGGTATGGACAGGATGATTCGCGATACTTTCGTTCGGACAGCTTCCACCGCAATCCCAAGCCTGACCGTCTGATCGCGTTTGTCATCGAGTTCCCTTCCAAATCGGTTAAGGCAATAGTGAACAGAATTCCACTCAATGTCGTACAGATGTCCTGGTTCCGACCGCGTGAACGCCATCACGCCTTGATGGTACGCCGTAAGATCACTTGCGAACTTTGCACACGCTCGTGACCGGGTCTGTGGCGTCTGCCGATCCGCGTAGTCGATCAAGTCCTGAATCGGGCGTAGAAGCAGCCCCAACTTGTAGATCAATTCCGCTTGTTGTTCCTTACGTTTCATAAGCTTCAACTTAAATTCGGTCGTATCGTAGAGGAATCGCGCTACCGGCTTGACGGATTGGTCCTTGAAAAAGGACGTTGTAGTTGCGGTTCGAATTGAACGGCGGGTCTAAGTAGATAAGATCGACCGACTCGTCCTTTATGTAGTCCCGCAGTATCTTTAAATTATCGCCGTAATAAAGTGTGTTCATGGGAAATGCCGAGGCAATCGTGGGAAAAATATAGCATCAATAGATAATTGACACAAAACCGTTGCGTGGAGGAGTTTGAGCGGGGAAAAATGCGGTCATGTTGGTCGTTTTACACCTGATGTTGGCCGGAAGCAGTTTAATGTTGACCAGAAGTAAAACGAAGTTGAGCAAAAGTAGCCCGGAGTTGGTCGAAAGTACGCCGAGGTTGGTCGAAAGCAGTCAGAAGTTGGTCGGAAGTAGTGAGAAGTTGGGCAAGAGTAGTGAGAAGTTGGGCAAAAGTAGCTCGAAGTAGACGAAAAGTAGGCCAGAGTAGACGAAAAGTAGGCCAGAGTAGACGAAAAGTAGGCCCAAGTAGACGAAAAGTAGGCCAGAGTAGACGAAAAGTAGGCCAAGGTTGATCAACTTTAGACAAATATTGGCCGAGATCAGCACAATTTTTGGCGATTTCGGATCTATTCCGGCGTTATCGCGGAAGGTTTTCTGCTTACTTTATCAATCGGGCTGAAATCTGCTAAAGTTCCTTTAAATATGATCACCCGGATAAAGACCTTTCTTGCCTTTTTTTCGATCGTTTCCGTAATTGTTCTGCAGGTTTCCGTTTTTGGTGCTGCACCCGAACCGGTACGCGGAAAACACGCGATGGTGGCTTCGCAGCACGAGCTTGCATCGCAGATCGGCGTTGAGATAATGAAGAAGGGCGGCAACGCAGTGGATGCGGCGATCGCCGTGGGATTGGCGCTGGCCGTCGTTTACCCCGAGGCGGGAAATATCGGCGGCGGCGGTTTTATGCTTATTCGCCGTGCGGACGGAAAAGCGTTTGCCGTCGATTACCGCGAGATGGCCCCAAAGGCCGCAAACCGCGATATCTATGTCGATAAAGACGGCAAACTAATAAAAGGCGAGGGAAGTTCGACGATAGGTTATCGCGCTTCGGGTGTTCCCGGCACGCTCGCGGGCTTTGATCACGCGTTTAAGAAATACGGCTCGGGCAAAGTGAAGTGGGAAGAGCTGGTCGAACCCGCACGGCGGCTGGCGGTAAATGGTTACGTGCTTTCCTATCGGCTGGCCCGCCTCCTTTATGATTACCGCGAGTACCTTGCGAAATATCCCGACAGCAACCGCATTTTTCTCAACAACGGTAAATATTTCGAAGAGGGAACTCTTTTCAAACAGCCCGAACTTGGGGCCACGCTTGCCCGTGTCCAAAAACACGGCGCACAGGAATTTTATACCGGCGAGACGGCGCGGATGATCGCCGACGATATGAAGGCCAACGGCGGCCTTATTACATTGGAAGACCTTAAGAATTATGTCGCGAAAGACCGCGAGCCTTTGCGCGGGAGTTATCGCGGAAATCAAATAATCACGATGCCTCCGCCATCGTCCGGCGGAATTGTTATGCTCCAGGTTTTGAATATGCTCGAACCTTTCGACGTAAAGGCGATGGGGCATAATTCATCCGCCGAGCTCCATTTATACACCGAAGCGTCCCGCCGCGCATTTGCCGACCGTGCGGAATACATGGCCGACCCCGACTTTGCGGAAGTTCCGGCCGCGCTTTTATCGAATAAGACCTACGCGACAAAACGGATGGCCAGCTTCGAACCTAAAAAGGCCTTTGCCAGCCGCTATCTCGGACCCGGCGAACTGATAAAGGGCGAAGGTACGGAAACGACGCATTACACCGTGGTCGATCCGGCCGGGATGATGGTTTCGAACACCTATACCATAAACGATCTGTACGGTTCGCGAGTAACGGCGAAGGGGACCGGAGTTTTATTGAACGACGAGATGGATGATTTTGCCGCCCGGCCCGGCAAACCGAACCTGTTTGGTTTGATCCAGGGCGAACGCAATAAGGTCGAGGGCGGAAAGAGGCCGCTGTCATCCATGACGCCCACGATCGTGCTAAGAAAGGATGGCTCGCCGTGGTTCGCCGTCGGCGCGCGAGGCGGCCCGAGAATAATTTCGGCCGTTATGCAATCGGTGATAAACATCATCGACTTCGATATGAACATCCAGCAAGCCATCGATGCTCCGCGCATTCATCATCAATGGCTGCCCGATCAAATAATGTACGAGCCGTTCGGAATATCGCCCGATACGATGAATATTCTCAGCTCATTCGGCCACAAGTTTGTCGATAGGCCGGGAAATATAGCTTCGGCAACAGGGATTATGATCGATAAAGATGGCGTACGCCTGGGCGCGATAGATTCGCGTAGTGATGGAGTTGCTGTGGGGTATTAAAGTAAAACAGACTTTCCAGTCTGTTCTCTTTGGGCACAGCGGTGTGTTGGCAACTGGCGGCCCGGTTCGCCACGGCGACAGGCTGGAAAGCCTGTCGTACCGAGTAGCCATGGGCACCGCAGTGTGGCGGCAACTGACGGCCGGGCTCGCTGCGGCGACAGGCTGGAAAGCCTGTCTTACTGTTTTGAGAGGTGTTTGGTCGTGCTGTCCGTCACGCTTCCGGGGTGGGCGAGATCGCTTGTTTCCTTCCAACTACCAACTCCCGGAGCGGTATAAACATCTGCCGGTACGCTCGTTTGAGGCGGTAAGGCGGGTTGGGAATTCGTTCCGTGCAGGATCGAACTCTCGGCAGGCGTCATCCCGACCGCGTCGGACGATTGGAATAATAGTGCGTATGCGATCCGCAGTATCATCGCCCCAAGAAAAAAGATCACAGCCGCTACGCCCAGTTCCACCGGTCCATTCGATGCGACAAGGAACAGTATCCAGATCGGAACAAAGACCAAGCCAATTATGAAGATGAATGCGCCTTGCTTGACGCCCTGCTTTCGAGGCGTCTTGAAATTTTTCTTTAACGTATGGCCGGGAAGACGTCCGTCGTTTGATATGACCTCGGCAACGCCCGTCAAAAGAAATCCGCACCGCGAACAGTAGCGAGTTTCATAGGATACCTGTTGTTGTCCACACTTCGGGCAGTGCATCTTATTTCGGTTCTTCCCGTTTCAGTAGTTTCGTCGTGTCTTCGATCACGCTGCCTCGTTCGACAAGATCGCCGGTGTCCGGGGCCTTCCACGAACCCATCGGTGCAGCGTACTCACTGGCAGGCATTTGCTGCTGCGGAGGAAGCGCCGGCGAAGCCGCCA
Organism: Pyrinomonadaceae bacterium; assembly: GCA_041745075.1. Classification (GTDB taxonomy): domain Bacteria; phylum Acidobacteriota; class Blastocatellia; order Pyrinomonadales; family Pyrinomonadaceae; genus OLB17. The sequence goes on from JBGTJP010000156.1 coordinate 10,896, forward strand.
CGCCGTGTAAACTTGCCGCCTGCGTTTGGGGCACGGATGTTTCCGGGAGCTGAAAGCTAACCTTTGAAGAAGGCAGTACTGTGAGCGATCCGATCAAAATCAGCAAGGCGCCAAAAACACCCGTTATCGCACTCATTCCAGCCAGCTCGTCTACGCCGAGAATGCCCCACATAGAAGTTAAGAACATCGTAAAGAAAATGAACCAGAACGCGCTGAAAAGAACCCCGTTCTTTTTATTGAAGAACGTCTTCTTTTTCTGCATAAGCGCCAACTGCGGCAGCGTGCCGCCATGATGCAGCAGCTCCGCGACGATCGCTAATTGAAAGCCGCATCGCGAGCAGAACTTTATTTCATCTGAAACCTGCAGCTGGCCGCAGCGGGGACAATGCATCTGTTTACTCCGGTAAATGTTGGACCTGACTACTCCGTAACAAACGAATTCTTACACGAAAAAGTTCGCAATGCAAAAAAGAACCGTCAAGGAAGATGCGGCCGAAGACGAAGAAATTGCTGTGCTACGCCATATGCTCGGCCCTGCAGGTGCGAGGCCCGATCAAGCGTCTCCAGCAATATTTCGGCAATGGGTTTTAACTTGTCGGGGGCGGGAATCGAACGGAAAAGATCCGCGTCTTCGTTAAAGAACTGGAAACCCTGGTTGCGGGTGACGGCAACTTCGTGCAGATACTCCGCGAGGCGACGTTTATCGGCCAACTCTTCAGGAAGCGTCCATTCGAACGGATCATCCCAAAGACGAGTGGTAATACCGCCGAATGTTTGCTCGACGGCCGCCGCCGAGCGGATGACGAGTTCGCCGCAGGAATAAGGCTCTCCGTCCGACTCGACCGGAGAAGACTTCCAGAAAAGACGGGCATTGGAAACACGCGACAGCAGATCGAGCGAGCGGCGATCGATCACGTCGAACCGTAGGCTTAACATCTGAATAAGTTCGGGCATGACACTTTAGGGCGGTTGGATTATATCCTGCCGCCCGGTACATGTCATTTTGGCGAAGCGGTCTGCGACTATTTCTTTGCGATGCGGCGGTCTTCCTCGTACATCCCAAGTCCATAGTTGCGGCCGTTCCAATTGACACCCGTGCCTATTCGGCCCTTGACGCCGATCCTCGCTCCTTTTGTTGGGACCGATTCGCGGGTGATCACCCAAAATGAGCCTGTGCCGTCGTCGATCTTGTAAACACCGCCACGCATATTCGTGCCTGGGATCGAAACACCGTAACTGTCACGGACCGTTCCCGCGATCGCGATGTCCTTGTTTTCGTATTTAGAGGGATTTGCCTCGATATCCGCTATCGACGTCCGTTCGGGGCAAGCTGTAAGAAAGAGCGCCGCGGCCAGCGTTGTAAGCAGCAAAAGCACGGAAAGTTTTTTGTTCATTGATCTACCCTTTATCGAATTGAATTTTCCGGGAAGAGTATTCAATCTCAAAAGATTCATTTCAGGGTGCGAAAGTTTGCCATATTTTTCGCTTTTTGCCATTCTCTTTACATTGCTCTGCACTTATAATTTAGCGATCGAACAGGAAAAAGAATTGGTTCAAGCGAAACCGTCCACCGAGAGGTTTGTCTTTTCATCAAGCATTGCCGCCGATACATGGCATCCCCAAAAGGACCCAAAGGCGTATGAGTGGTGGTATTTTGACGCGCTTTCGGATGACGGAAAGGAAGCGCTTGTAATAGTGTTTCTTGACAATTTTATCTATTCGCCCAGATATAACAACCCGTCCGAAAATTTGGGTTTGTTAGGCGATGCTCCCCGCTTTCCGGCCGTCTCTTTCACTTATTTTGCCGACGGCAAGCGTGTATATCGGGTCGAAAGAGAATTTTCAGCCTCTGAATTCTCGGCAAGCGAGTCGGAACCAGAATGCCGCATCGGAAACAACGGTTTTCGGTTCGAATCGGCTTCGTATGGCTCGGGCTATCTTGTTTCGGTGGAACTGCCGATGCCGCGTGGCCGAGTGCTGCGGGCGGAGCTCGAATGGTTGTCAATCGAGTCCGATTTTGGTTCGGAACCGTTCTGCTATGACGAAACCGCCCATTGCTGGAACATGGTCGCGCCCAGATCGGATGTAAGCGGCAAATTGACCGTGACGGACGCCCGGGGACGGATTACCGACACACGGACTTTTCGCGGAACGGGCTATCACGACCACAACCTGGATAACCGCTGGCTTGCGAGCACCGTAAAGGAATGGCACTGGGGCCGCGCCCATTTTAATGATTCAACAGCGGTTTTCTGCCGTTATTCCGAGATCGGCGGCGGCGAGCCAAAAACGCATCTCATGCTCGTCCGCGGCGGGAAGCTGCACCGTCTGGACGCGGTGTCGGTCGATCAAAAGTATGCCCGCGACAGATTTGGCGTCCGCTACCCAATGCATTTAAGAATAACAACCGCTGAAAAAATCCGGTTTGAGAGCAAAGCGATAAAAGTCATCGACTCCAGTTTGTATCACCTGCGCTACCTGAGCTCGATCAGGCTGGAAATGCCCGATGGCAGCGAGCACCTTACCTCCGGCATAACCGAATTCATCGCTCCGCGTGCCCTCAAATACCGCTGGCTAAACTGGCTTAGCGATCTCCGCACGGGAAAGGACGGCAAACGCTCGTTCTTTCGGCGCTAGTCCGGCCCAGATTTAGAGCAATGTGCGGCGGCGTGTTAAAATACTTGTTTAGCCAATATTTTGCGAAGTTCGCTAACACCTTAGATCTAAGTCTTTTACCATAAAGTTATGACGCACAATCTCTTTAACACCCGCCAGAAATTCACAGCCGGCGACGGCTCGGCCGGAAACTACTATTCGCTTCCCCAACTTGAACAGGAAGGCATCGGCAAGATCTCGCGTTTGCCGGTCTCGATCAGGATCGTGCTGGAATCGGTGCTGCGAAACTTTGATGAAGGGAAGAAGATAAGTGAGGCTAACGTGAGGGCGCTTGCGTCGTGGAAGGCTGAGAGCGAGCGGACCGAGGAAATCCCGTTCGTTGTTGCACGAGTAGTATTGCAGGATTTTACCGGAGTTCCTTTGCTGGTCGATCTCGCTGCCATGCGGTCTGCCGTTGTCAAAACAGGCGGGGACCCTTCGGTCATTGAACCGTTGGTGCCGGTCGATCTCGTGATCGATCACTCCGTCCAGGTCGATTTTTCCGGCAGCGAAGCGGCTTATCAGCGAAACACCGAAATGGAGTTCAAACGGAACGAACAGCGGTATCGCTTTCTAAAGTGGGGCACGCAGGCGTTCAGCGGTTTCAAGGTCGTGCCTCCGGGCATCGGTATCGTTCATCAGGTGAATCTCGAATATTTGGCGAAAGGCGTTTTTGAACGCGGCGGCGTCTATTTCCCCGATTCGCTTGTCGGTACGGATTCGCATACGACAATGATCAACGGTCTGGGAATCGTCGGCTGGGGCGTTGGCGGCATCGAGGCCGAGGCGGGAATGCTTGGCCAGCCTGTTTATTTTTTAACGCCGGATGTCGTTGGCGTCAATTTGACGGGAGTTCTGCCGCAGGGTGCGACGGCGACCGACCTCGTCCTTCGCGTGACCGAAATGCTTCGTAAAGCGAATGTCGTCGGCAAGTTCGTCGAGTTCTTTGGCGAAGGCGCGGCCGCCCTACACGCAACCGACCGCGCGACGATCGCAAATATGGCGCCCGAATACGGCGCCACTATGGGCTTCTTTGGAGTTGATGAGAAAACGCTCGATTATTTTCGCGCCACGGGTCGCAGCAAGGACCAGATCGAAACCATCAAAAATTATTATTTGGCCCAGGAAATGTTTGGTATCCCGAAATTGGGAGACGTTGATTATACGACAGTTTTCGACCTCGACCTCGAATCCATAAACCCGTCTGTCGCCGGGCCGAAACGGCCGCAGGATAGGATCGACCTGTCGAAACTCGATGACCGTTTTATAGAACTTTTCAGCAAGCCGGTCGCCGACGGCGGCTATGGCAAGCTGCCCGAAGATCTTGAAAAGCGCTATATGACGACGGTCGGGGTTGGTAACGGTGTAACGGCCGGCGGCGGCAACCAGAATTCAGTATCGGCGCCCGAATCGATACATAACTCGACGACGCCCGACAACACAAATGCTCTAACCGAGATCGAGATGATGAACAACCGGCCGACACCCGACCGGGTCGAGATCAGAGAGGGTGACGAGAAAAATCTTAGTACAAGCATCGGAAACGGGGATGTGCTGATCGCGGCAATTACGTCGTGTACCAATACATCCAATCCCGCGGTCATGATCGCGGCGGGAATCGTAGCAAAAAAAGCGGTCGAGCGCGGGCTTAAAGTGCCGCCGTATGTGAAAACGTCACTTGCTCCGGGTTCCCGTGTCGTAACCGAATATCTTGAGACCACCGGTCTGCAAAAATATTTCGACGAACTGGGTTTTAATCTGGTCGGATATGGATGCACTACTTGTATCGGCAATTCGGGCCCGCTCGACGCGGCCATTGAAGGCGAAGTCGTGGATCACGACATAATCGCCGCTTCGGTGCTTTCGGGCAACCGGAATTTCGAAGCCCGTGTCCACCAGAATATTAAAGCGAACTTTCTGATGTCGCCGCCGCTTGTTGTTGCATATGCGTTGGCGGGAACCGTGATCAAGGACGTTTACCTTCACCCTATCGGCCAGGACGAGGAAGGGAACGACGTTTTTCTAAAGGACATCTGGGCTTCGCTCGATGAAGTGAAGGAGCATCTTCATGCGGCATTCGACCCGGAAACATACAAGCGGCTATACGGTGAATTTGCCGAAAAGAACCCGTTGTGGAATGCCATCAAATCGGGCAGCGGCCAGGTTTATGAATGGGACGCCGATTCGACATACATCCAGGAGCCGCCTTATTTTGACGGCTTTTCGATGGAAACCGGGTCTTTTTCAGACTTTACTGGAGCAAGGGCCTTGGCGATATTCGGCGATTCAGTTACGACCGATCATATATCGCCGGCCGGTGCGATCAAGGCGAATTCCCCGGCCGGCCTTTATTTACAGCAGCAGGGCGTCGAACCGCAGGACTTTAACTCTTACGGATCGCGCCGCGGCAACGACCGCGTAATGCTGCGTGGAACATTCGCGAATGTTCGTATCAAGAACCTGATGTCAGCTCCGGTAGAGGGAGGCGTCACCCGCCATCAACCGGACGGCGAAGAAATGTCGATATACGACGCCGCCATGAAATACAAGGAAGCCAGTACGCCGCTATTGGTCTTTGCCGGACTGGAATACGGCACCGGCAGTTCCCGGGATTGGGCGGCCAAAGGTACCAGTTTGATGGGTATCAAAGGGGTAATTACACAGTCGTTCGAGCGCATCCACCGTTCGAATTTGGTAGGGATGGGCGTTTTGCCGCTGCAATTCAAGGACGGCCAATCGGCGACGAGTCTTAGCCTTGACGGGAGCGAAACTTTTGACCTGGCCGGTTTGGAAGGTAAAGATGTCAGGCCGATGCAGGATGTTACCCTGCGGATCAACCGGGCGGAAGGTAAAACAGAAGAAACGACACTGACGCTTCGTATCGATACGCCGATAGAGCTTGAATATTACAAGGGCGGAGGGATCCTGCAATATGTGCTCCGGCAGTTGCTGGCGGAGTAATTTTTCCGGATCGAATCCGAACGAATGCCGATAGCGAAATAAATCCCTTTAGGCGAGGTTTTTTTGAAAAAATATTTGGAATATTTTCGGCGGTGAAAGGAATTAAACCGTTGGAGGTGTATTTGCAGCACTTCCGAAACAACGCGAAAACGAAAAAATCTTGGCATTACAGCCAAAAGATAGTAGATTTAACGGTGACGGTGACCACACGCCGCCGTCGCTTGACGCTCAGGAGTATTATAAAAATGAAACGAATTATCTCTCTAAGCCTGGTCACGGCTTTTTTGTGCGCTTCCTCAACCGCCTTGATCGCGCAGAGGGCAGACAATGTTAAGACCCAGAAAACGGGGGCATTAACGGTCAAACCCAGTGCCGCTGGCAATAGATTTGGTTCGGTCCGGGCCTTTACGGATGGCAACGGTGTATTGGTCGAGTGGCAAATGTCCCTCGAAACGAACAACGCCGGTTTTGTCGTCTATCGCCTCGACAGCGGTGGTCCCGAAATGGTATCGCCAGAGATAGTTCGCGGGGCGGCGGCCAATGGCGCGAAAAGCGCCGCGGGCGAGAAATATTCGTTCTTCGATCCTGAAGGAAATACCGGTACGGCATATTTTATCCAGAGCGTGAGCGTGGAAGGGAAGATGGCGGTCTCGCCCACGGTCACCGCTGAATACGTAACTGACCTGCTGATGGTCGGACCCACATCGTCCTACGATCTTAATCGCGAAGCACTGGAGCGTAAGCAAAGAGGGCTTGTAACGGCGAACAGGCTTGAATTTCCCAAAACGATATATCGGGAGATTGCCGAGAACCAGACGTTTGCCGACGACAACACACATGCCTGGGTCGTTTCTCAGCCGGGTGTCAAGATCGGCGTGAAGAACGAAGGATTTCATCGTGTGACCAAGGCCGAGCTTCAGACCGGAGGGTTTAATGTTAACGCTGACTCGAGTCTTTGGCAGCTTTATCGCGAAGGCGTGCAGCAGGCAATAACTGTAGGGCCGAACGGCGATTATATCGATTTTTACGGTAAGGGGGTTGATCGGCCAGAAACCGACACGGCCACGTATTTTCTGGTTTCCGGCCCGTCCGCCGGCAAACGCATTGGCACCAAGGTTGCGCGGCCCTTTTCCGGCAGCGTCACATCGGCCAACTATTTGCAGACATTTTCGCAAAAACAGCGCAAGAATTATTTGAGCCAGGTGCTTAACGGCGAGGCCGAAAACTACTGGGGAGATCCTATCCTTACCGGCGGCAACACCACGTACAATTTCAATCTTAGCGGTGTTGATTTCACAAGGCCGAGTGCCGTGCTTGATCTGAAGTTCCAGGGTTTTTCGTTTGACCAGCATGTTGTGCAGGTCACTTTGAACGGGGAAGCTCTTGCATCGGCTACCGGAAACTCGCGTGCCCCGTTTTCGAAACAGTATGTGGTCCCAACCGCGTATTTGCGTGAAGGGGCAAACTCGATCGTCTTCCGCTCGATCGGCGTGACGTCCGATTTTAGCCTTTTCGATTCCATTGGTATAAGTTTCGCCCGGAAGTTTACGGCCGCACAGAACCGGCTAAGGTTTTACACGTCAAATTACCGGCTTTCCAAACTGGAAGGATTTTCCTCGTCGAACGTCCGTGTTTTCGATATGACCGCCGAAAGCTCGCCCGTAATGTGGACCAATTTGAATGTCGTTCAAGAGGGTCCGACGTTTAGCGTCAGGATGCCGTCTGATCGCGGTAGATCGCTGGTCGCTGTTGAAGACTCTGCCTTATTCGCGGTTGCTTCGGTAACGCCCAATGATCCGGCGAACCTGAAAGTGACTACACATGCGGCAAACCTGGTCATCATCACGCACAAGAATTGGATGGCTCAAGCCCAGGATTGGGCCGATTACCGGCTCGGACAAGGAATTTCGGTCAAGGTCGTCGATGTTTCGGAGATATATGACGAGTTTAATTACGGAGACCTTAGTTCTCTCTCGATCCGAGGCTTTCTGAACTATGCCAAGAATAGTTGGCAGACGCCGCCTTCGTACGTCCTTTTGATCGGCGATGCCTCATTTGACGCACGGAATTACGAGGGCTTTGGAAATAACAACCTCATCCCGACTCATATTGTTGACACCGTTTTTCTCGAAACGGGAAGCGATGAATCAATGGCGGACTTTAACGACGACGGTCTTGCCGACATGGCGATCGGGCGTATTCCTGCACGCACAGCCCTGACCGTTACAAATGTGCTGGCTAAAGTAATGGCCTTCGAGGCGGCGGCACCTACACTTTCCAATAGGGGCGTTTTGTTTGCTTCTGATTGCTATGACGCGGGCAATAACTATGACTTTCATCAGATCAGCGTTCGGTTGGGCAACCAGCTTCCGGGCGGGGTTCCTGTCACAATGGTTGGCCGGTGCGATTCCCCTACGCCTCCCGCAACGCCGCAAACCCTGGTGATCGATGCAATGAATACTGGAAAGCTGTTGGTCAACTATTCAGGCCACGGCACAACTGGTGCTTGGGCATCTTCGACGTTCTTCTCAAACTCGACTGTTCCGCAGTTGACAAACAGTAACAATCTTTCCGTTTTCACGATGCTGACGTGCCTCAACGGCTATTTCCTCCATGCATCGAACAAGAGCCTGGCTGAAAGCCTTTTGGAATCGACAAACGGCGGGGCAGTTGCTGCTTGGGCTTCAAGCGGTGAGACCACACCGGATGTTCAGGAAGTGATGGCCACACGCTTCTTCAACCAGATGGGCAACGGTCAGTTAGAGCGGCTGGGAGATCTGATCAACGATGCAAAAACAGTCATTCCGGGTGGAACTGACGTAAGGCTTTCCTGGTCATTGATCGGCGACCCGATGCTGAAGGTCCGTTCTGCTACAACCGGCGACAGGCCGGGAAAGACGGAAAGATAGCAGGGTCTATTTTGTACGCTTGCGGCAAAAAATAGTTTGTTGAATCGACACAACCGCGAGAACAATAAAAAGCTGAACCGAAAAAGAGGCCACCTGAAAAGTGGCCTCTTTCTAATTGGTACTCGCGGCAGGATTTGAACCTGCGACTTCTTCCTTCGGAGGGAAGCACTCTATCCAACTGAGCTACGCGAGCATTTATTTTTGCAAACGCATCACTGCGTCTTAAAGGTGATGCTCTTTATCCTGATAGCCTCGACCGGCCTCTCGCCCGTCTTCGGCTGAACATCGGCTATCGTCCTGACGTTGTTCATCCCGTCGATAACTTTACCAAAGATCGTATATTTCCTGTCAAATCCGGGCTGGCGCTTCAGCATGATGAAGAATTGCGAGTTGTTCGAATTGATATCAGGCCCGCGTGCCGCCCCGACAATTCCGGTATCATATGGAATGTCCGAAAACTCAGCCGGAACATTGGGCTTGTTCGACTTTCCCATGCCGTCGTTGTTCGGGTCGTCATCCTTGCTTAGCGGATCGCCACCCTGGATCACATCCTGATTGATCCGGTGAAATGAGGTTCCGTCATAAACGCCTTCTTTCGCCAGCGCTTTGAACTGGGCAACCATTTTTGGGGCCACATTAGAATACAACTCGATCGTGACGGGACCGTAAGCACCGGCATTCTCCATCTCGATCACAGCTACTTCCGCATCGGCGACCGGCTTCACACCCGTGGCTAAACCGGTCTTGGCATTCCGGGCCGGTGCCGACCCGCCGCACGAAAGACTTAGTAATATCGCGGCTGTCAGAAAAATAAAAAGTGTAGTTCTCATAAAAGATCTCTATTTAAAAATTGCGTTCGCTGTCCAGAATGAGGGTAACCGGCCCGTCGTTGACCAACTCAACATCCATCATTGCCTGAAATCTTCCGGTCGCGACATTTGCAAGCCGTTTTCTTGCCTCGGCCACGAAATACTCGTATAAACGGTTCGCGTCGTCCGGCCGGGCCGCGTCAATATAAGATGGCCGTCGGCCTTTTCGGGTGTCGCCGTAAAGGGTGAACTGCGACACGACCAGCAAGCCGCCGCCGCTGTCTATCAGCGATTCGTTCATCTTCCCATCCGAATCCTCAAAGATCCTCAGGTTGAGCGTCTTTTCCAAAAGATAGACCGCGTCTTTTTCGGTATCGTGCGAAGAAACACCGAGCAGCAAAAGGATGCCGTGCCCGATCTCACCCGTCGTTTCGCTGCCGACGGAAACCCGTGCACGCGAAACCCTTTGAACAACGGCCCTCACTCTAGGCAGCCTGCTCTTCTATGTAAACCCGGTCCATAACGACCGGTTCGACCGGTTTGTCGCCTGGGCTTCGGTCTACCATCGCGATCGCATCAACAACTTCCTGGCCCTCAAGCAATCGGCCGAACTTTGTGTAACTCGGCGGCAGCGGATAATCCACGTGCATGATAAAGAACTGAGATCCGTTCGTATTAGGCCCTGAGTTTGCCATTGCGACCGTACCTTTTTCGTAACTGCTCGAATACAGATCGGACTCACGGTCTATCTCGTCATCGAATTTCCCGCCCCAGGCGGATTCGCCGCCATAGCCTTCGCCGAGCGGGTCGCCGCCCTGGATCATAAAATTCGGAATAACCCGATGAAAAATAACGCCATTGTAATACCCGTTTCCCGCATGGATGCGAAAATTTTCGGTCGTTTTTGGTGCGTCTTCCTCAAGAAGCTCAAATTTGATCGTTCCCTTGTTCGTTTCGATAACTGCTGTTCGGTTTGCCACTCAATAGTTCTCCTTGTTCAAAATAAAACGGTCGATGGCTTCTGCCACACCGCTTTCGTCGTTAGATAATGTTTTATAAAATTCGGGCCGTTCAAGCAAACTTGGGTCTGCGTTTCCCATAACAACAGGCGTTCCGGCAAATTCGAGCATATCCAGATCGTTGAAGTTGTCACCTATCACCATAACATTTTCGGGCTTAAGGCAATTTATCGTCGCCAGTTTCCCGACTCCCGTTCCTTTTGCCGTCCCTGGCGGAAGTATGTCGATGAGCGTAAAATCCAGTCGCGGGTAAACGGTCGCAAGAATCGTCACCGATCCGGCAAGTTCCTGTTCGAGAAAAGCCTGCATTTTGCTCATCGGCCCGCAGCCGCCGGAAAACGAGATGTGAATGACCTCGTGGTCAGGCAGCGAATCATGCAGGTCGGCAACATGCATCACCGCCTTCTCTGCTTCATTGCCGTGCAGCCGCGTCGCCCACCCTAAGTATTTCTGCAGCGGAAGATTGTCGTCAGACACACGGTCATAGAGCATCGACCCCTTTCCGTGCGGATCGGCACTTACGAGAGCGTCACCGCCGTATTGCTTGCCAACCCTTACGATCTCACGTGTAGTGGCAAGATCAAGCAGCGAAGCGGCGACAGTTTCAAGCGACCCGGCATATTTAAGAAGCGCTCCGTTGTGGGTGATGAGCGGAGCGTTGAACTCCAGATCGACTCCAACGGGCCTCGCATCTCGAAACCGCCGACCCGTTGCTATTGTGACGAGGACCCCGGCATTTTCCGCCGCACGTATAGCCGCGCGGTTCGCCTCGGTCACCGTGCCTGTCGAATTGAGAAGCGTGCCGTCCAGATCGATGGCGAGGAGTTTTATCATCGCGTCTGCGCGGCCTTGCTTGCATCCATGTATGACCTTAAGAGCTGATTGATCTTGGTCTGATATCCGTCGCCTTCCGAGCGCAGGAAATCGAGTACGTCGGAATCGATGCGAATCGTAACCTGCCGTTTTCTTAGAACCGGCTTCAACCCCTTTCTAACAACGGCCTTCGCCCAGAATTCGGGCTTTGTTCGGGGAATGTCGGAAAAATCGATCTCATCGTCCTTCATATTTCGGAGTCGTTCGATGTCAGTCCCGTACTTTTTTGAAGTAGTATTCTTGCTCATATTTTTAAGCCTTTCTTGCCGATATTAACCGGATCGCACTATCACTTTGGTTAACAGTCTCCGTATGGGCGACGGCAAGTACATTTCCTTGAAACAATCCAAACGTCAGAAAGCGATGTTCGCCATAATCGTAACGTTCGTCGGCCTCGGTCGCGGTTTCATTCTCAAACAATTCCAGCAAATCGGCAAAATCGATCTTATGCCTCTTAATGTTCAAAATTCGTTCGGCTTCATCCCATTCCAATCGTATCATAAATGTAACTACATAATATAACTACGTATTCTCATTCGGTCTGTCGCGAACGTTATCATAACTTCGACAAAGCTGGAACTTTATCATTCTTGTTCAACATTCTTCTTTAGCGTAAACGAACGAACAATAACCGTCACCAACCACCCGAGCAAAAAGGTCATTAAGAAAACGGCCAGGTAATCCAGTGGATTCGCTATCATTTTCAATATCTGAAGACCCGGTGTTTTATAGAGAAGGTCGGGATAGTTGTAAATGGCGTGATACCGTTGCGACAACTCATAAACGAACGGAGTCAGACAAAGAACCGTCCATCCGAGGGAAACGAAATAGCGAGTTCCGAAGTACAGAAAAAGAGTGATAAATATGGAAAGAAAACGGCCAAGAGGATACTGGTCGGCGCGGGATATATCGTAGATCACGAAAGGATCCGGATGGCTAACCTGTTCAACGTAAACCGCAAGCATATTGACCGCGCTGACAATCGAGATGGTTAGACCGAGAAGCAAGATGTAAACTCGCTCGGTTTTTGAGATGTAGTAGGTATCGGCGTTTCTTATCGTCATTGGAGACCAGTCCCGTTTGCCCTCTTCGCCTGCCTCTCCTGTTCGAGCCATCGCTGGTACTTTGCTTTTCCTTTCTCAAACTCGGCGGCCGAGGCATAGAACCAGTGGGAACCGTCATTCAGATCGACATTTCTCACATAGAAGATGTAATTATTCGGTTCTGGATTGAGGGCGGCGCGGATCGAGCTTTCGGTGACTGACGAGATCGGGCCGGGCGGAATGCCGGTTTTTGTTCGGGTGTTATATGGCGAATCAACTTCAAGATCGCTCTTATTGATCGTGCCGTCCCATTTACCAAGCATTTTCGCTATATAGACGTTTGTCTGGTCGATTCCCAGCGGTATGCCGCGGGCAAGCCGGTTGTTGATAATGCCGGCGACGATCGGGCGTTCGCGCTCGACGCCGGTCTCGGTTTCGATCAGGGACGCTATCGTAACTATCTCATGCGGCGTCCGGCCTAAAGATGCAGCCTTTTCGCTCCATTCCGGCTTCCAAAAGCGTCTGAACTGCTCGACCATGATCTTGATGATCTGCTCGACGGTCGACCCTTTTGGGATCTCGTACGTGCTCGGATACATATAGCCTTCCAGATTTTTCGCGGCAGGCGAAATGTCGCGGATAAGGGACGTGTCGTCCATTAGGGCCAGGACCTGTTTTTCGTCAAGCGGCGGGTTGTCGGTGACGCCAGTGTCAGCAACTCCCTGGCCAAATTTTTCCGCTATCCGCTTCGCAATGTCGAAACGCGTAAAGCCTTCAGGAATTGTCAGCTTGCTCGTCTGAGTCTGACCTTTTTCGAGTTCCTTCAGAACTTCAAGCGGAGAGATGGGCGATTTGAATTGATATTCACCCGCCTGCATCTTTTCGGCACCGCCCGCCGTTCGCAGATATATCCGAAGCGGCATTTCGCCGGAAATGATGCCCTCGGAAGCAAGTTGTGAAATTATCTGAGCAGGCGTCGAGCCTTTTTCGATGACGACGATCTTGTTCACATCCGCGTGCGGAACCGGCGTCGTCAGCGAGCTGTGTATCCAGTAAGAAGTCAAGCCAAGTACAATAACGGCAACGATTATCAAACCAAAGATGATCCTGATGAACTTCATATTTGTTGCAAAGTTTACCAACGAGTAAAATTTGACGCAAAGCATTTGATGAAAAGAATCTTTATAGCGATCGATATTTCCGAAGAGGCGCGGCAAAAAGCAGCGGAGTATGCCGCTAAACTTCGGCATTCTTTCTCGGGCGTTAGAATTGGCTGGGAACAGCCGGAGAAACTACACCAGACACTGAAATTCCTTGGCAACGTTAGCGAGCGGCAAGTTGGTGCTGTTCAAAAAGCATTGGCCCGCGTCGCCGTCTCATTTCCCGGGTTTAAGGCAAATTTAACCGATACAGGCGTATTTCCCGCTAAGGGTCGGCCGAGAATCTTGTGGATCGGCGTTGAAGCGGATTCAAACCTGGCCGCGATAGCCGACCAAGCGGAGGCGGAATGCAGGTTGCTTGGGTTCCGATCCGACAAACGCCCGTTCCGGCCTCATTTGACCATCGCACGTCTTCGAGAACCTTCTCGATCGGCAGACGTTGTTGCACAGCACCTTGCAAACAGATTTGAGCCGGTCACTTTCGAAGTTCGCGAGATAGTGATATACGAAAGCGAACTTCGGCCGGCCGGCTCGATCTATACAAAATTGGCCTCTATCCCTCTGAGGGAAAACTCACTTTGACGCCGCGGAGGCACCCAGAGCATCTTCGATCGTTTTTACTACCTCCGGGTCTTCGGGCTTTGTCTTAGGTGGAAACCGGGCGATTATCTTTCCCGACCGGTCGGCAACAAATTTCTCAAAGTTCCAAGTGATATCGCCGTCAAATCCCGGATTAGACTGCTTGTTCGTAAGAAACGTATAGAACGGATGCTGGTCCGCACCTTTTACCGAGATCTTGGAAAACATAGGGAAGGTGACATTATATTTTAGGGTGCAGAAATCCTTGATCTCCTTTTCCGTTCCCGGTTCCTGGCCCATAAAATTATTTGCGGGAAATCCGAGAACAACAAAGCCGCGATCCTTGTATTTGTCATACATCGCCTGAAGGCCCTCGTACTGAGGGGTATAGCCGCACTTGCTGGCCGTGTTTACGATCATCAGCACCTTGCCTTTGTAGGTGCCAAGTTTTACTTCCTGGCCGTCGATGTTCTTCATTGAAAATTCGTACATGGATTTTACATTTGGCGGATCGGCGGGTGAAGGATTCAGGATAAAGCCAACCGAATAGGCCGCGACAAATGCCCCGACCACCAACAAAACTGCGATTGCTCCAATTATTTTGAACATAATCTTACCTCAACTTATCTATTGAGCTCTTTGGGGCCGCGGGGTGTTGCCGGCGGTTCCTCCGTTTTCTCACCCGTTTCCGTGAACACCTCTTTTATCGCACCGATGC
>JBGTJP010000157.1:0-6226 GCA_041745075.1 Pyrinomonadaceae bacterium
TTGAGGGCATTGAATGAGCGAGAACAAGTAGTACGTTGGTTTTATCTTGCGGAGGAGTCACATGCCAGCACAAGTCGAAGAAACAGCAGAAATAGAAGAAACGACCGATGTCGTCAGCCCGGCCTCTACCTTAATGCACGCCGTGGTCAAGGTGAAGGAAGAAAGCGGCTCATGGAAGGAAACCGCCGAGGTTATCAGCGTGTCGCCCACGGGCGCCGGATTCTATCTAAAGCGCCCATGTAAGGCGGGCCGTCTGGTTTCGATGATGATCCCGGTCGAACCCGAATTGAGGGCTTACGACCATGACAAGGAGCTTTATCGCGTCTGGGGCCTTGTGCAGCATTGTCACAAGATCGCCAGCGACGATCCGGGTTTCCACATCGGCGTCGCGTTCGTCGGCCGGAATGCGCCCGAAAGCTATAAAGCCGACCCGGAGCAGAGTTATCGTATCTGCGGAATGAGCGATGACGGCCTTTGGAAGATCAAGGAAGCGGCAAAGGAGTTCAAGCCAAGAAGGGACACCCGGTTCTATACGGCGATAGACCACTATCTCGCGGTCGTTGACGGCCACAAAACCTCATTAAAAGGGGAACGTGCCACCACCGAGAATATCAGCAAGCACGGCGCGGCCGTACGCACAACCCTAGATGTCCATGTCGGCGACCGCGTAAAATTTATTAACGAACAGTTCGATTTTTCTGGTCTCGCGGTCGTTTGTAATCGCCGCGATGGCTCTGACGGCAAGTCGCTCCTGAACCTTCAGTTCGTCGAAAACGTATTCCCGGTTGAGAAGATCACGGTTTCGGCCAATACCCCATCGCCAAATGAAGAACCGGTTTACGCTCTTCCTTAAATACAATACGGAAAGTACGGAACCCCTTGACGGCGACTGGCAGCCCAATGCCGAAACGATCGTTGGTCGCCGCATAGACCGCGGACCGTCAAGTTAGCCTACCTGCCTGTTTCAAACCATTCCCTAGTCATATCGCACCATATGGCCAAGCCCTTCCAGTTCCCAAACTTCTTATAATGCCTTTCTATTTTCTTGTCGGGGCACGGCTTTTCGCGGTTGTGTTTTTTATAGAAGCCGCCGCGCAGCCATGAATCGAGAGCAAGTCCGTCATAGCGCCCGAGCAGTTTCAAAAGGTTGTCCGCGGCATAATCGCCGATCCCTTTTACTTCTTTTATCTCTTTTTTCAGGTCCGATGTCGGCAGATCGGAATGCAGCCAGGCTTCGGGGTCGAGTTTCCCACTCGCCACCACCTCGGCCAATTCGACGAAGTACGGCGAGCGATAGCCGGCCCGGATCTCCGCGCGATAAAAAGCTTCGGGTTTTGAGGCAAGCTGTTTCGCCGTGGGAAATGCACGTCGCCCTTCCGGCGATCGCTTTCCGAGCTTTTCCACCAGATTCGAGGTCATGATCTTGGTCAAACTCCACGAGCAGTTGGTCGTACACATCGTCTTGACAAGGTCCTCAAAAACGGATCCGGATCTCAGCAAACGGCCCGCACTAAGAGCTTCAACCCAGGAAAATGGCTCGTGCTTTCGAAGAGCTGAATAAAAATCGCCAAGGTCCTCGTCTAACCTAAGAATATGACGGGCAACATTCATCACCTCGACGCGGTTGGCCGTTTCTGAAGCCAGAACGTGAATGTTCGATTTTTTACCAACTATCTTTATTGTCTCTGACCCGGTCGAAGAGCTCGTAAACACGTAGAAAAGCGTGTTCGAACCTTCGTCGTATGCAAAGGGCGCGAGGTCGTACCAGCCGTGCCCCGTGATGGCCCGGCGAAAATTAAAATTTTCGGGAGTTGGAATCGTAATTCTATTGGACATTTTTTTGATAATAGGTCTAGAATGTTTTGTTTGGCAAATCTTTAGATTTTATAGACCAAGAACCCCCATTTTTTCGTCTAACAAGCGACAGACAGCTTCTCAACTAAAAACTGAACGGAATATAAAAAATTTCTTGATTATTTCGATACGTTTAGGCTATCGTGTAAAACATTCTTGAACATTGGATTTTCTTCGATGTTTCCAATCGATAGCAACGTGGATCCCGAGCAGCGGACAAAAAAGCTGCATAAAGTTCGCAAGGAGGAAAGGGTATGGTCAGCATGAAACCGCAAATGTATTTGCGATATTTCACTGCATTCTTTGTATTTTGGATTCTCGCGGTGCCGGTATTCGGTCAACAGGAGGACCCGGATCCGAATTCCCCAACGCCGGTGATCGTTCGCGTAAAGGGAGGCAAGCGAATACTGGCCGTTTCAGCCGAAACCGCCGCTCGCCCCTCACCGGACTCGCCCAACATTGAATCCTTTCCCCCAAATTCAAGGGTCGCGATCTTTGTCCGGAACCTCGAGCTGATGGAAGGCGAGGGGGCGAACGCGTTTCGCGTCATTGCCGAAGATTCCCGCGGGCATATGTTCCGGTTCCCGGTTGTCGAAATGCACCAGGTAAAGGGAAAGATACCGACCTGGGCCCTGGTCTTCGAACTTAGAGACGAGATCGGCTATTGGGGCACGCCTGCAACGGGCGACGTTCTGCTAAGGGTCACGTGGCGTGGGATGACCAGCGACCGCGGGCGCTTCGGCTACGGCGAAACAGGTGGTCCCCTTAAGGACGACGAGATCCCGTTCTCTAGGTTGTACGGATATAATCCACCGGCCATCACTCTGTCCAAGAAAAAGGATGATGTTGATGCACCGGAATATGTCGGCTACCGGTGGTCGGGCGACAGAATGAGGTTCCTCGAGCAGGCGACCTTTGGGCCGACCGCCGCGTTGGACCAGCGTATCCGCCGCATCGGGCTCAGCGTCTGGTTGGCCGAACAGTTCGAGGCTCCGTATCCGTCCAGTTTCAATCCGTATCCGAACCACCCGCTCAAACCGTCAAACGCGCCGGCGGACTGTGATAACAACACCACCGTTCCGGACGTTCCGGCAACCTGCTTTCGCGATACTTACACAATGTATCCGATCCAGACGTGGAGCTCTAAGGAAACGCTCTATGGCGATGCTCAGCTTCGTCATCGCGTAGCCTGGGCTTTGAGCCAGATCTGGGTGACGTCAGGGAACAACATCCAGCAGTCACGTCACATGGTCGAGTGGCACAAGATATTGTCGACCAACGCGTTCGGCAACTATCGCACCTTGATGAAGGAAATGACTCTCAGCCCGACGATGGGCGAGTACCTGGACATGGTGCGAAGTACGAAAAACAACCCGAATGAAAACTATGCCCGTGAAATAAAACAGCTTTTCACGATCGGCCTGTTTATGCTGAATCAGGACGGCACCGCTCAGGTTGACGGTACCGGTGCTCCGGTACCGACTTATGATCAAAGCGTCGTAAACAACTTCACAAAGGTGTTTACGGGATGGCAGTTCTGCAACAACGCCACGCTTTGTCCGAATCTTGCAGTCGGCACCGTCAACTTCATCGACCCGATGCTTCTAAACAACGGCTCGACGAATATAAACAGCAATCAGCATGACCTCACGGCAAAGGCACTTTTGACCTACCCCGGTTCGACAACGACTAACATCGCTGCATGCGCAAACTGCACCACGATGGCAAACGTCACGACCTACGCGAACAATTCGATGGACCAGGCGATCGACAACATTTTCAATCACCCAAGCCTCGGGCCGTACATCAGCAGGATATTGATCCAGCAGATGGTCACAAGCGATCCGACACCGGCCTACGTGAGCCGCGTTGCGGGCGTGTTCAACAACAACGGCTTCGGTGTCCGCGGAGATCTGAAAGCCGTTGTCCGTGCAGTATTGCGCGATCCGGAAGCACGCGGTGACGCGAAAACCGACCCGAATTACGGCAAGCTTCGCGAGCCGGTGCAGTTGGCGACGAATTTCCTGCGCAGCTTCGGTGTTCGGTCCGCTAACGGCCAGACGCAGAGTGACGGATACTTTATCGGCCGCGGCGAATACACCGGCATGGGCCAGCTCCCGTTCCAGTCGCCGACCGTTTTCAACTATTATCCGCCGGGATATGTGATTCCCGGAACGGCGTTGCTCGGGCCCGAATTCGCGTTGATGACGACCGGCACCGCTATCCAGCGGACCAACTTTATCAACCGGTTTACATTCACCGCGATTCCGGTCCCGGTTTCGGCACCAAACGCTCCGGACGGCACATCGCTCGATTTTAGCGATCTGCAGGCCCTTGCTGCTTCGGATCCGACCGGGAACGCTCTGGTTGACGAACTGAACAGGCGAATGATGCACGGCACGATGACCGCTCAGATGAAGAGCACGATCCTGCCGGTCGTCACATCGGTCACGATGTCGACGACACCCACGCCGGCGCAGACCTTGTCCCGCGTCCAGCAGGCCGTTTATCTGGTCGCTACATCATCGCAATATCAGGTGCAGAGGTAATCAATATGAAAGAAACAAGACGTGATTTTTTGAAGAAATCGGGCGGATGTGCTCTTGGCATGGTCGGCTTGGCGACGCAGATGCAGCACCTTGGCACCATGAGCGCAATGGCTCAAAAGGTGATCGACAGCCAGCCTCAGGGCGGCGCTAATTACAAGGCACTGGTCCTGCTGTTCTGGTCGGGTGGCAACGACGGCAACAACATGATCATACCCAACCACAACGACGCTGCGATCAGTAACTATACTGCCTATTCCAGCGTCCGCAATACCCAGGGCCTTGCTATTGCACAGGGATCGCTTTTGCCGATCGCAGTTCCCCGCCTGGGAGGGCTGAGCTACGGGCTGCATCCGAATTTTGGGCCCGTTGCCGGCGGCCTGAATAATGGAATACACGAGCTATGGGCACAGGGAAAACTCGCGGCGGTAACAAACGTAGGGACCCTTGTGCAGCCCCTGACGAAGGCGCAATACTCGAACTCGGCCTTCAAAAAACCGTATCAGCTTTTCTCACATTCCGACCAGGTGGATCAGGCTCAAACATGCAGTTCGCTGACCCAATCCTTCACGGGCTGGGGAGGCCGCGTTGCAGATCGACTTACCCAGACGTTCAACCCGAACGGCTTGGTGCCGATGATCTCGTCGATCTCCGGAGCCCAGCTTTTTACGGCAGGACAAGGCACGCTTCCGCTTGCGATATCCTCGGCCGAAAACGATACCAATACGGCAACAAATAACCTTCAGACCGTCCTTAATCCCGGTGGTTTTGGAACAAATCCAACCGGAACGACCCTTGCCCGGTTGAATGCTTTCAACAGTCTTAGGATGCAGGAGTTGAGTTCGAACTACATTGCATCGGCGAGCCACGTGACCGACCTTGCGATGCAGGCCAACAGTGCCCTGCTGACAAGCCAGGACACGACGCCCGAAGGCAGGTTTCCTACCTCAAGTCTTGGCCGGCAGCTTCGTCAGGTAGCACGGCTGATCAAGAACCGCGACGGCCTGAACATCAATCGGCAGATCTTTTATGTTCAGATCGGCGGCTTTGATACGCACACCAGTCAGATCGGCGGCCAGGCCGGCTTGATCTCGGATGTCAGCCAGTCGATGCGTGCCTTTTGGGACGAGGTCGTCGCGCAGGGAGTACAAAATGACGTTACCTTGTTCACACTCTCAGATTTCAGCCGGACATTCACTCCGGCTGGAACCGGTGCATCGGTCGGCACCGACCATGCCTGGGGCAATCACATGCTGGTGATGGGAGGTTCGGTCATAGGCGGAGATTTTTACGGCAGCCTTCGGCCTGGTGATGGTAGTGGAAACTACTATCCAACACTTACCGTCGGGGGAACAGACGATTCGGGGTCGGGTTCAGGTGCCCGCGGACGTTGGATCCCAACCACATCTGTCGATCAGTATGCGGCAGTTCTGGCAAAGTGGTTCGGCCTCCCCCAAGACGCGGCCACGCTAAACGCCGTCTTCCCAAATTTGGCAAATTTTGCCACCGGCACATTTCCGCAGCTTGGATTTTTGCCTTAGACGGTTTGCGGAAGTTTCGGGCTTACGCTTCGCTTCTCTTCTCTTATCTGGTTACGGGCTGCGGCCCGTCACTTCTCCAACTGGTGGTGGCCGCATATCGGCCACCACTTTTTTGCTTGGTCCTTGCGATTTCTTGTAATTTGACCCTTGAGGACATACACTTTGCCTAATCGAGTACCAACGTGAATTTACCGAACTACCTGACACTTGCAAGGATCGTGATCGTGCCCTTTCTGGTCGTCGTCTTGCTGACACCGGTCGCGGAAAAGTGGTTCGGGATGAGCG
>JBGTJP010000158.1:0-3631 GCA_041745075.1 Pyrinomonadaceae bacterium
TCAACCTCGTCCAAGGCTCCCCGCATCGCGGTCAACTCAAGGTGCGAATGGCAATTTACAAACCCTGGCAGGATGGCCGCTTTGCCAAAATCCTCGATCTTCGCATCCTGAGAATTGGCAATAAGTTCATCCGCGGGCCCAACGGCAATTATCTCGCTTCCGTTGATCGCCACTCCTCCGTTCCGTATGGGTTCGGAGGAGATCGGCAAGACATATTCCGCAGACAATATCTTCATTGAGGGGGGCGCGAAGGTTTGGTCGCGATGTCGGCGCGATAACGGTCAAGGATCGAGCTAACATATGCCTTTGTGGAAGCAAAACCGATCTTTGAGATAAATTCGGATTCCGACAGCATTAGCGCTTCCGAGTCCTTCGTCCACTCTTCAACCCGGCTTGGCCCGGCGTTATAGGCGGCGAGTGTCATAGCGGTTTCTGCCGGGCGGCCGCGGTAGCGTTCGCGAAGTTTTTCGAAGTACCAGCAGCCGATCTGAATATTGCGTTCCGGGTCGCGCAAGAGTTCTATGACATTATCGGCCGCCTGGCGTTCGAATTCCTTTAAGTCTGTTTCTTTTGCCCATTCGCGTGCAACGACCGGCGTCACCTGCATTAGCCCCACCTCCTCGGCGGCCCCGATCTTCCAGGCCCGGAACCACGTTTCCTCATAGATCAGGCTCCATATCAGCCGCTCGTCGATATTAAAAATCCGGGCGTGCCGCGAGATGAGCTCGTCGTAACGATGTTCCCAGTAATCGCGAAAAAAGTAATACCCCGACGCAGCAACGACCGCGCAAATCAGGGCGATTGAGATCAGGTAGCGATACATGCTAAAAGGGTGAACAAAAAATTCCGGCAGCGTGTATAACCCGTTTTTGGCGGTATTAGATCACTTACCGCGGACAATCTCAAGCAAAGGCCCGTTCCGGCGGCATTACTTACGGCCTGCCTTCTTAGGTCCGCGGCGTACGTTCGGCGGCGGTACATCCGCAAGGGAATGTGTGGCCTTCTTAGCCGATGCCCGTCCCGAACGGACCATCTCCGCGAACAGGTCGGTGTCATAATCGGCCTCACGCGCCATTTCTTCGCGAATGCGGATCAGCGCTTCCAAAAATTTTGGGCGTCGGTACATACCCTGCATTGTTAGATGTTGGACGTGTTGCAAACGGTAGTCAAGAATGGCACCGCCCGAAAATCAGCTGTGGACGAGGAATTCGGGTGTCACAATGGCCGGTGAAAAGAAACCCGCTGCCGCGTTGAACAGGCGAACGCGGGCCTGCTTGCGAACATTGGCCAGATGGCCGAAGTTCCATGTGACCAAATAGTCCACCTTATGAAACGAAGCAAGGGCTACGTGGACGGCGTCCGCGATGAATTTTCGATGAAATATGCCGCGTGAGATATAGCCTTCCGCAAGGATCGCCACCTCTTCGGCCAGTTCCAAACGGTCCAGGTCCTTAATTATCTTAAGATAGCCCGTCCGGTGCGGTTCATCTATGCGCTCAAGCTCCCGCTGGACAAGGATCGAACAGTATGTCTGATATTCCGAAAGCTCGTGCTCGAACCAACGGATCGTCAGATCGCGGCGAAATGGATCGCCGTTGTCCAGATAGGCGCCGATGACCGAGGTTTCAAGGTAAATGCTGAGCTTCATAAAGAGCGGGTTCTATTTTAGCACGTGCCGGACAGCAGACCGGTGAGCTAGAGTCGAACCCGAACTTTACTGGTCCAGAGCGATCGGGAAGAATGTTACTTTCGAGTTTCTGAAATCGAACGTCATCCGGTAATTCTTTAGAAAATTTCCGCCAAGTATGCCGGCCTGCTGAAAACCGGACGCTTCGTTTATAAGGTCCAGATCGAGGGCAATAGCGGTTATATCCTTTCGCGAATGCGCCCCGAAACTGACGCTCGGAAGCTGGAACGATGTCACGCCCTCGGTCACGCCGGCCGAACCGATAACCCTCATTTTTTCGCGGTTTTCAAACGGGCTGATCGCATCCAAACTGGCGACTTCGTCTGAGATCACCGACACGCTCGCTCCCGTATCCACAATAAAATTCAAGGTGGCCTCGATGCCGGCAACCTGTACCTCGCCGCTCAGGAATCCGCTGGACGTAAGCCGCAGCGGTAACGCGATCGTATTCGCCAGATCGGTCGGCGGCGTATTCGGCGCTTTGGCCAGCGAGAACGTCAGATTCCCATAATCGATGGTTGTAAGAAATTTCGAGATCAGAGACAGGCCGATGTAACCGTCCACGCGATGGGTGTCGGAATGAAAGCGGCGAATATAGACCGGAACACTTCGGATCTCAACGGCTCCGATCTCGACCTTGCGCAAAAATCCGTAAACAACCTCGAACCGCCCGTCACCGCCGATCCCTTTGGCAAAACCGCCTTTTGTTATTGGGTTAATATTAAGCCGCTCGGCCGTTTCCTCGGATATGACCGAAATACCGGAACCGGTGTCGAGAACAAAGTTCAACGGTTCGTCACGGCCGTTGACCTTCAGTCTTATCACCGGCCGGTTTCCGGTTAAGACAAACGGCACCGTGGTACTTTCCGCCCCGCCGGTCGAATAAAGCGATTGCCGCCGGCCGAGGAAGTTTAGAAAATTGATCAGCCCTTTTATCCGGGCCCGCCGCTCATCGTCGGTGTCGCGCGATACAGCAAGAAAACGGTAATAGGCATCCGCCGCAGCCTTGTATTTTTCAGCACGTGCGGAAACCTGGGCAAGGGCAAACAAAAAGTCCGGGTCGTCGGGGTCGTGAAACACCGCCTCCTCCAGATTATTGAGGCTCTGCGGAATGCGATTCTCGTAAAACTCAAGCAGCCCGAAACCGGCCCACGCAAGCGCCTGCCGCTTATTCAGTGTGATGGCCTTGAAAAAAAGAGCCCGCGCGTCCGCGAATCTGCCGACCGCAAGTAGCGTTTCGCCCAGCACTGCGTAGGCATAGGCATTTTTCGGTTCGGCCTTTGCGATAGGAAAGCTAATCTCGTACGCATCGGTCAGGCGCCTCTGTTTGAAATAAAGATGTGCAAGCTTTAGTTTCGGAAATGAATCGTCCCCAGCGGCGTCAACCGCACGAAGCAGTTTCTTTTCCGCCTCGATAAGATCGCCCTTCCTGATGAGCTTATCCGCCTCTTTGATCAATTGACGGGAACTCTGACCATCGGCTTTCTGGATATCCGCTGGCCCGTACGCTCCCGCCGCGACACTGAAAAACAGAGTCGCGAGCAGCAGAAGGATCGGCTGGAAATAGCCGGATTTCGGGATGGTGATGGCGTCGGAAAAACGATCTTTCATGACCAATACTCCCTTAGGGTCGAACTGAAAAGACAATTTGCGGGGTCACTTTAAGATCTCGCCGGTCTTCATCGACCAGAGGACAAGATCGAGCTCATCAAAGTCAATTCGTGCTTTCTTTGCTAGTTTTTTTAACTTTTCTTCAACCGTTAGATACCTTGACCGGGTATTTGGTGGCTTTGGCTCCTCGATTATTTTTAATTCGTGCAGGCACCGAAGCACGTGTTTATCAAGTATCGCATATCCGCTAAAGCCGATATTTCGAAGAAAATGGCTTGCCTCCTTATAACCGAGGCCCTTAATGCCCTTTTCCCTCACCAGCCAGTCTCGTCT
>JBGTJP010000159.1:0-8903 GCA_041745075.1 Pyrinomonadaceae bacterium
GTTGCGATCGCGCACCGGCATCTCCGCTATACATCCGATTCTCCCGGGGGCCGTTTATGAACAACTCACCTGTTACGCTGTCGCGGCGTCACGTGCTTGGCGAGCTTTACAGCCGCTGCGAACACGCCGAAAACATTCCTGTTTATCTTAACGATACTGAGAAGACCCTTCTTGGCCATGTGGACGAAAGCCTTGGCACATATGCCGACGCTTTTACGTTTCACCTTTCGGACGACTACTGCAAAAAACTCTCCGCCGGACATTTTACGTACGGATTTGATTATGAGTACGCTGACAACGATAGCGAAATGCAAACCGCAGGCAAGCGTATGATCCAGATCGTTTCGATCACGCTAATAATGCGCAAGGGCTATAACAAACCCGTGTCGAAAAAAAGCGCGGATGAGAAGGCCGCTGTTGAATCGGTAGCGTAGCCTTGCAAATGCCGGCAAGCCTGTGGGCATTACTGGAAAATATCTCCAACCACGAAATCAGCTCAAAAATAAGCAATTAGATTCAATTTCTTAACGAATTGCATAATTTCGTGGTGCAATTCCGGGCCCTAGTGGCTTGCGGCCTTAACTTTCTGACCTCCGACAACCTTCATCTCATCGACTATCCATTTGGCGTCGCCGAATTTTTCAACCACAAAGAGAACATATCGGATATCGACCGATATAGTCCGGTTCATATTCGGATCGTAATAGAAATCATTGCCGAGTCCTTCGTAGTTGCCGTCGAAGCAAAGGCCAACCTGTTCGCCGTTGCCGTTAAGGATGGGCGAGCCGCTGTTGCCGCCGATTATATCCGTGGTCGAGAGAAAGTTGACCACAACGCTGTCGCCCTGGCCATAGCGGCCAAAATCGCGGGCTTTCTGCAGGTCTTTTAGCTTCTGGGGCATATCGAACGGATTCACGCCGGTGTCCTTTTCCCACATTCCCTTGATGGTCGTAAACGGCGCGCGGTACTCAGCTTCGCGCGGAGCATAGCCCTTGATATTGCCGAATGAGAATCTTAGCGTAGAGTTTGCGTCCGGATATGGAGTAATGCCTTTCATCTCGGCCATTCCGCGCTGGTAAAGCAGCCGCAGCCGGTCGATCTTTGCAGCAAACGCGGCGGCACGGGCGGTCGCGGCTTCCTTTTCATTTTTTAATGCCATTGCGAACGCTCGTACATTGTCGCGTTCGGGTCGGAACTCCATCGTCTGCGGTCCGTAGAGTGCAGCTACGGTCTCAGCCGTCCAATAACTGCCTTGAGCTACATTCTCGGCGAAGGCGTCCTCTGCGGCGGTGCGGGCGGTTCCTTCAAATGTTCCGAACAGTTTCTCGGCGCCGACGAACTTCTGATCTTCGGGCAGATCGGCAAACGCCTTCAGAAAGAACGTGAGCATCTCGCGTTCGTAAATAGGCTCACGGCCGTCAAGGGCTTTCCGGATCTCGACAAGTTTTGCCTGCCTCTGTTCATCGTTGAGCATCTTCGCGTCGGCGACCGCCGAATAAATTGCTCTAAACATAGGCATCGTACCGTCACCCATCCGCCGAACGAGAATGTCGCGTTTGGCGTACTTGTTCGATTCGGCAGAAACCGCGGCGAGGTCGGAAAGGACGGTGCCGTATTTCTTTTGGCGGTCGGGGTTGGCCGCGATCCACGCAGCAAACTGGGCCTCTTCCGCTCTTCGTTTCTCGACCGCGTCGGCCCGGCGCAGCCGAAGACCGCCGCCGTCGAATACCTTGAACGAGTTGTCGAAGTTTGCGATCTCGGATTGAAACTCTATCCGTTTTTCTTCGTCGGCCTTGCCTATCTCGCGAAGAGCCGCACTGCGGGCCGAGAGCCACGAGGCCAGGAAAGGGAAATTAGATTCACGCGCGTACTCGATCGACTGGCTTTCGCGATAACGCACGGTCGAGCCCGGATAACCCATTACAAATACAAAGTCGTCCTCCTTAAGCCCGCCGATGCTCATTGTGAGAAATTTCTTCGGTTTGTACGGAACATTGTCTGCGGCATATTTGGCGGACGAACCGTCCGGCGCCGTATATGCCCGGAGGAACGTGAAATCGCCAGTGTGGCGCGTCCATTCGAAGTTGTCGGGGTCGCCGCCGAATACGCCGATATTGCGCGGCGGGGCGTAAACAACCCGGATGTCCTCGATCTGGCGCGTCTGGAACAGATAATAGAAAAATCCGTTGTTCATGACCTGAATGCGAATGTCCGAACCTTTCGGGGCCTTTGCCTTTTCAGCGTTTGTCAGGTCGTCCACGTTCTTTTTGATCGCGGCGGCAAGGCCTTCACCCGAAAGATCTTCAGTACCCTGGAGAACTTTGGCGGTAACGTCCTCGCTGCGTTCGGTAATGTAGATCGAATATCCCTTGGCCGGTATCTCGCCCGTCCGCCCCTCGGTCCTGAAACCGGTTTCGACCAGGTCCTTGCCGGGTGTCGAGGCCGAAACCAGAGCATCAAAGCCGCAGTGGTGATTGGTCAGGATAAGACCGTCCGGCGAGACGAACTCGGCGGTGCACCCGATGCTGAGGCGGATGACGGCTTCGGACAAACCGCCGCCGGCGGGATTGTATATCTCTTCCGGCTTGATCTTTAGCCCGCGCTTCTTAAGATTAGCGATAGAGCCGACCTTGTCCGGCATATACATTCCTTCGTCCACACGGGCAAAAGCCGTCTGTACAGTGGACATCGCCATTGCGCAAAGCAAAACAAACGAAAAAACTACATTCTTTCTCATAAACTTCGGTTTCCTTGGATTTGGGTTTTAGACTCGGCAAACTATAAATTATAGCGTCGTTAGCATTCTTTACCAACAAGAGGTTTGATGACGGAAAGACCGGGCAGGATGGATGCAGAAGTCTGTCGAATGCCAAGCGCAAAAAGACCGCTCTTTGGCGGCCTTTACTGCAGATTCAAGTTTTGTCCGTTTACATCGGGATCTTCAACTCCTGTCCGGGATAGATCTTGTCCGGATCTTTCAGGATGTCTCGGTTATGGTCCCAGATGGCTTTCCACTGCATGCCGTATTTGTTGCCGATCTTCGTCAGGTTGTCGCCCGATTCGACCGTATAAGTATGCATACCGCCGCCGGCCGCGTCGCCGCCCGTGCCAATATTAAGGATTAGGTCGCCTGAACGAAATTCCGGATCGATCCGTTCGTACTCGTCCCAAAGCTGCTGTTTGGCTTCGGCACTCGGTGCCGAGCCCGTGACTACGAGCGTGCCGTTGTCGCCTTCGCTCAGTTCGTAGGTTGTGCCATTCTGGTTGGCAAGCTCAAGGAGCGTTTGATATTTTTCCTGTGCTGACATGATTAATTTCCTCCCTGTTTATTTGCCCTTCTTAAGCTGATTGGAGATACCGGTAACACCCGATTGCATAATTACCTGGACGCATTCGGCATACTTGGCTTCGGGAACTTCACCGGTAACGGTGACCTTTCCATCATTAACGTCCACCTCTGCTCCGGTACAGCCCGCTTTCTTAAGTTCTTGAGCGACCTTGCCCGTCAGTGCCGGGTCGGCGGCCGCCGGCGTGGCTGGCATTAGCAGCTTGAGCTTAAGGTTCGCGCCGTCAACCGACTTTATCCCTTCCACCGTTTTTGCCGCCGCCTCGGCCTTGGTCTTCACGGTAAAATCGGCGACCTCGCCCGAAAGCGTTGCAACACCGTCCTTAACGGCCACCGTGACGCCCGTGATCTTTTCCGCGGCGAACTTATCGTTGACCGCTTTAGCTAGGTCGGCGTCGCTTTTACCGCCGCACGCACCAACAGCCATTGCTATAGCAATTGTTAAAATTGTTAAAAACTTTATTTTCATTTTTCCTCCTGAAAAAGCCTATTGAATGATCGCAAACGCGCAAAAACAACACCGCGGCGTTTTGCCCAACGTCCGGCGAAACCGCCGGGGTATCAAAAAAATTGATATGCTATCTTGATTCATCCGAATGGTTTTTTCAAACGGCAGGAATGGTTTCACGAAAAAACCTCATCGGCTATCTGGCGGGCCACCTCGTAGGAAGTAAGCTCCGGGCGGACCACAAAATGCCAGTCCGCCAGACAATAGACCTTCTGTCGTTCGTCAAACAATTTCCTTGTGGCCGCTTTGTCGCGGGCGAGCGGCCTTTCCTTTCGCGAACGGCTGATATTGCCCCAGCAATGATTAAAGGAAGCGTCCAGCCACACGCTCGTAACTCCTTTGTCGCGAATCAGATCGCGGTTTTCTGTCAACGTCCACGTTCCGCCGCCCAGGCTGAAGATGCGAACACGCGGTTTGGTAAGCGCATGCTTCAGATTTTCCGTCTCGATCAGCCGATAGGCTTCGATGCCCTC
Organism: Pyrinomonadaceae bacterium; assembly: GCA_041745075.1. Lineage (GTDB taxonomy): Bacteria > Acidobacteriota > Blastocatellia > Pyrinomonadales > Pyrinomonadaceae > OLB17. Next base: position 4,328 of record JBGTJP010000159.1, read on the forward strand.
CGAATCGATTATCTCGGATATCCGACGCTGCTGGTCGATCTCGATCAAAGAATCAAGGTCAAGCCGCTCGCACCTCATCAAATTGGCCAGATGACGAGCAACGCTTGTCTTTCCGACACCCATGAATCCGGTAAGTGCGATCCGTGTTTCTGCGCGATTCTCGGCTGGCATGGGCCTCAGTATATTACGCTTTTCAAAGTATCGAAAAAGCCGGGGAACGACACGGCCGCGGCTTCGGCACCGCGAATTTCCGTTTCGCCTTCTGCAAATAGGCCCGCAACCGCGAACGCCATCGCGATCCGATGATCGCCGAATGAATCGATGACCGCACCTTTCAGGCGCGACCTTTCGACCCGGAAACCATCGTCGAATTCTTCCACGGCGGCTCCCATTCGACGCAGGTTCTCAACGATGGCCGCTATCCGGTCGGATTCCTTTATACGCAGCTCGCCGGCGTTTCTTACCTCGAGCCCGCCCGTCATTTGAGTACCGGCTACCGCAAGGATGGGAATTTCGTCGATCAAATTCGCAATTATCCCGCCATCCAGAGTCATTCGTTCGGTTTTTTCGCAGCCACGGCCGGTAACCTTCAGATCCGCGACGGGCTCGTTACAGACTTCCCGCTCGTTCGAAGCCGCGATGTCGATTCCCATGCTTTTCAGCACATCGACCACAGCCTTTCGCGACGGATTGAACCCTACGTTCGGCATCGTAAGCTCGGATCCTTCCAAAAAAGCGGCTGCGACCACAAAAAAGGCCGCGGACGAAAGATCGGACGGGACGGATATATCCCTCGCCGTTGATCTCGACTCGCCCGAAACTGACAGCCGGACGCCCACCGGCAATTTCTCTTCCCTAACCTCGACGCCCAGCCACCGCAGCATCCGTTCGGTATGATCGCGTGTCGGCGTCTTCTCAAGCACCGAGGTTTCGCCCGCCGCGTTCAGGCCGGCCAACAACACACAGGATTTAAGCTGGGCCGAAGCCGCCGCCGGTTCATAATCTATCGCTCTCAACGCCGAAGTTCCTTTTATACGCAAAGGAGCCCGCCCGTCATTTCCCTCGATCTGCGCGCCCATTAAAACAAGCGGGTCGATGACACGCTTCATCGGCCTTTTCCGCAGCGATTCATCGCCTGTTAGCACCGATTCAAAATGCTGACCCGCCAAGACGCCGGCCATCAACCGCATCGTAGTGCCGCTGTTTTCGCAGTCGAGGTCGCCCGCCGTCTTGCGCAGGCCATTTTTGCCCACGCCATCGACCTTCAGCCCGGTACCATCCCGCTCAATTCGCACGCCCAACGCCTTAAGGCATTTCACAGTAGCCGCACAATCGGCGCTTGTTCCGAAGTTAGTAATGCGCGCCATACCGTCGCTCAAAGCCAGCAGGATCGCGGCCCTGTGCGATATAGATTTATCGCCGGGCAGACTGACCCTACCCAATACATGTGAGCCGGTGCGTATCTTCATAATAAACATTTTAGACCGAATACTTACCGTTTGTCTTGACACGGGATGGCGTTAACCTTTAACTTACAAAGAAATACCTGTGCCAGAAACTATGGAACTTAAACTTCCGAGCCGTATCGAATCGGTCGATGAAGCGGCCTCGCAGGCTGAATCATTTGTAAAGAGCTGTGGTCTGGGTGATGAGCTTGCGTCGTCCATCGATTTGGCGGTTCGCGAATCGGTTGCCAACGCCGTCAAGCACGGCAACAAGTTCGACCCCGTGAAAGATGTCGAGGTAACTTTTCGGCAGTCGCCCGATGGCATCGAGATCGTCGTCCGGGACCACGGCCCCGGATTTGCGCCGGAGGACATTCCGGACCCGACCAATCCTGAGAATTTGCTCAAGGCAAACGGCCGCGGCATTCTTTTTATGCGGTCTTTTATGGATGAGGTGGAATGGTCCAATCACGCCGAAGGCGGAATGGTCGTAAAGATGACAAAGCGGCAGTAATAGCTCTTTTGGTGGCTTTTGCTTCGTAAATGCAATGGTCCGCCTTCCCGGCGGATATAGTATGCCGCAGCACCCAGCGTTCCGAGGCAGTTGAGAATCGGTACAAAAGCTCGGGATTCTACAAATCCATTGCGTTACTTGGACTTTTGATAAGATTGTTCTAAAATCTGCTTTCAAACCTAATTTGCTTAAATAAAGAGGAGATAAAAATGGCTGATATCACTATTTCGGAACGCCAGGCAGGCGATGTTACTATTCTCGATCTTGACGGTAAGGTTACGATCGGCGAAGGCAGCGTGGCCCTTCGCAACGCTATCCGCCGCCTGCTCGGCGATGGCAAAAGCAAGATCCTTATGAATCTTGGCGGTGTAGGCTACATCGATTCAAGCGGTATCGGCGAACTCGTCTCCAGCTTTACAGCCGTCAATAAAGAAGGCGGCACGCTCAAACTTCTCAACCTGACGCAAAAGATCCAGGATCTACTGGCAATAACCAAGCTCCTGACCGTTTTCGACGTCTATGAAGACGAACCTTCAGCCCTCAGCAGTTTTAACTAAGTCCGAATTTTTCCGGCGAAAGACACCTTATTGCAGTACAGGCGCGGCAAATCGCCCGATTCGCCGCGCCGTTTGTGACTGGTCCGGCTTATCTTCCATCGAGATCGTGCTTTAGCTTTGTCAGAAGCTCGACCGATGGGGAGGCATATTGATTTATCCACCGGTCGTATATTTCGCGGATGGGCGAGACATCGAGATAATTCCAGCGAAACCGTCCCTTTTTTTGAACAAAGACCAAACCGGCCTTTTCGAGCACCCCAAGGTGCTGCATAACGGTGCAGCGGTCGAGTTTTTTGAATCGAGCGCAGATATCGCCGGTCGTTTTCGGTTCGTCCTTTAAAAGATCGAGTATCTCGCGGCGGCGATGGTCGGCCAGTGCCCTGTAAACAAGATCGTCCTTTTTGGCGCTTGACATGTTATAAAATTATAACATATACTCGGCGCTCGTCAAAACGAAAATGACAATGAGAGAGAGTCGGGAGGGCAGTTTGAGCGTATTAAATCACAGGAGTGTTTCTTATGGATCTAAAATTTAAGGTGCAGACAAAAATTCAAAAACCGGTTGCCGAAGTTTTTGATGCAGTTTACAATCCGCGAAAGCTCGAAAAATACTTCACGACAAAACGTGCCAGCGCTCCGCTGGACCCCGGAACAACGGTCACATGGGAATGGGACCATTGGCCGACGGCGTACAAGGTGCATGTAAAAGAGATGACCAGGGACGAGCTGATCGCGTTTGAATGGCTAGCTCACGACGGTGACGCAATGACGCGGGTTGAGATACGTTTCGAGCCACTCGGGGACGGTGAGACAATGGTTTCGATCAGTGAAACAGGGTGGTCGCAGGATGAAACCGGCCTGAAGCATTCGTATGATAATTGCGCCGGCTGGATGCAGATGAGCTGCTGCCTGAAAGCGTTTCTCGAATACGACATAAATCTTGTAAAGGGGTTTTTTTGATCAGGATGATACGTGGTACGGAAAGGCGAGTGTAGATCAAACATGCTGTACGGATGAATTTGGACGGAATCTTGCGGCCGACGCTCACTTGTCACTAATAGAACGAATACGTCCAAAACGGCATGCCTTGCGTAGCAGGCCTGCATTATTAAGCAAAACAAAAGCGTCGCCGCGATCGCTCGCTGCAACGCTTTTGTTTTCCTTTCTAAAACGCCGAGGCGTTCCTGAAAGTAAGTGGCGGTTCTTACATGTACACGCTCGAACCACCGATTTTGTATTCCGAAGCGGCTCTGCGGGGAGTCCATCTCCGGTCAGCACCCAATATGAATAAATTCAAGTTGTTCGTACTCGAAAGCACGGTGCCGCTAGGTAGTTTTTCTGGTGGCTTTTCCTCCACCGACGGTTACGTTCCCGTCAACGAGGCTCTCATCCGAAGATGTGAGCGGCGTAGCACCCGTTTGGCTGATCATTTCCAAAGGGCGTTACTCGTTTTTATCCGAGTAACTTTCGAAAGATCCGAAGACCTTTCCAGCAAGCCTTTCGGCTTCGGTTCCGGGCGTCCCGAACAGCTGGCTTTCCGCTCCTGCTATTCTCAAACTATTGCGTCACCGCATCAGTTCCACTTCCCGATACCGGTCAAAATGCCCGTAAGCAATCTCGACTGTGTAGCCATAATACACCCCTATTTTCGCAAGTCAAGTAGAAAATACTTTAACTATTGTCTTATTTTGTAAGGGTTTACGGGTTGGCCTGTGGAAAATTCCCGGTCGAAGCCTGTGGATAAAAATGTGGAAAATCGCGGAAAGACAGTATTACCAGTAATTAAGAATTCCAGCCTTCCTTGGATCTGAAAATGTGTCTGTGGAAATCACGGCGGAAATCTTAATAAAAAATTTTCCATATTAAAAATAAGTGCCAAATCTTCTAACGAAAACCCTCCGTCTGATGCCTTCGACGACAAAATTCTAGGTTCAATGACTTTGTTCCGCCGCTTTATGCCTAAAAATCAGTATCAATAAGGCAATTGATACGAGGAGAGCGGCAGACGCGGTGTAGCGGCTGAGTTCGAGGCCGCCGTGTGCGACGGGTTTGTCAAGAAA
>JBGTJP010000160.1:0-33048 GCA_041745075.1 Pyrinomonadaceae bacterium
TTTACCAATAAACGCGGTCTCGTAACCCGCCTTTTGCATCATCTGTGGAAAGAACTTCAACCCCGGCGGAAGCGGGCTGTCGTTATCGACAACCTTATGATTGTGTGCGTATTGTCCGGTCAGGATCGACGCTCGCGACGGCGAACACAATGCCGTCGTAACATAAGCGTTTGGCAGATAAGCGCCGTTTTTGGCGATCGAGTCCATGTTCGGCGTTTGGAGAAACGACTGTCCCTTCAGAAAACCCATCGCATCATAACGCTGGTCATCTAGCAGAACAAAAACGATGTTATAACGCTTCGCCTGGGGCCGTTTGGGTTGAGACAACACGGGAATGGCCGCCGAGAGAACTAACAATGTCAAAACAAAACCCGCCGCCGCCTTTGTCAGTTTTTCGTTTCGCATAAACATTCTGTTAGGTCAGCCCTTTGTGACCTTCGCATCAGAGCTTTGCGCACTTTGTGTTCAAAAAGAGGTTTTAAACACAAAGTGCACAAAGGATTTTTCACAAAGGTCACGAAGAAATCCGCTCAGACCATCCAGTTTCATTTCAGCCCGATCCGGTCAAGCGAACTGACGATCTCTTTATTCTGCATAAACCAGTGCCACACCTTTCCGCTTCGCAGGTTTTCGGCACCGATGAGAGTTATGCCGATGTCGATCCCGATAACGTCAGTATCCACCCATCCATTATTTGGATTGAACGCATCGGCAAAGCCGTATTTTCCATAGATCTTGTCGCCGTATTTCGCCTTCATCTCTTTCAAGGCGGGAAGTGAAATGTCGGGCGTGAACATCAGCGAACCCGCGGCGGTGTAGGGAACGACCGAACCGTCTATCCGCCTATGTCGCGGCGGGCCGCCCCACGCAACATAGCCAGTTGCGCTGTCGGACGCGCTGATGCCCCAAATATTTTCGGTATAGCCCGGAAATTCATCCGCCAGGCTCAGGCAAAATTCCTTATGCGCCCGCGTGGCCGTGATCGAATTCTCGTAATAATTTACAAATGGTTCGCGTGAATCCTTTCGTCCGCGAAGATCAAGCCATGCCTGCGGATATTGGTGAATGAACAGCGGCGCTCCGCCGGAAAACCACTTGTACTTGCCGTATTCGACCGGGTTTCGCTCCCACGCGTACCATGCCTCGGCCGGTATCGGTTTGGTCCGCGAGGCGATCGCCAAAATATAAAGTATCTGATGCTCGCTAAACCGTGCCCAACGCAGTTTCGAAAATCCCTGTTCGTCCCGCCACGCGTGCGATAGCAGGTATTCGTCGCCGTTCAGCATCCACTGAAAATCGATCCGGTCATAGATCGCGTCGGCCAGCCGTACGATCTCTTTATCCTTGCCGAAACACTGCTTTGCGGTCAGCACGCCTCCCAACAGCAAGGCCGTGTCTATCGACGATATCTCGGAAGTGCGATGCCGCTGGCCGTTGGCCTGGTTTGTAAAATGATAGAACCACCCCTCTTTGTGCGGCGAACGCTCGGCGTAAAATTTTAATGTGGTGCGGGCCCGCTCGATGGCTTGTTTTTTCGTGACCCATTTACGGTCGGCGGCGATGCACAGGCCGGTCAATGCAAATCCCGTAGCGACACTGCTCGCCATCGGGTACCCTTCACGAAGCGGCTTCGGCTTGCCATCGGTCGTTGTCCGGTCAAGCGTCAAGCCGGTCTCCGGATGCGTATGCTCCCAAAGGTATTGGAACGACCGCCGCGACAGGTCTTCAAGAAAACGGTCGTCTTCTTTCGAGATCTTCGCCGCCGGAACCGGTTTCTTGAACCCGGCCCGACTCTGAGCCGCAACCGGTAAAACCGCGGCCAACACCACGATCGCCGTCCAGAAGATGGTTTTTTTAAGTTTGGTCATTAGTGGTTCGATCTGTTCCAAAGGAGTGAACCGCATTCTCTTGAAAAAAATGGGCGTGGATGAATTTCGTCACACCACGCCCAGCTTTCTAACTAAACAAAAATCAGAAACTGAACCGGAGCTGCATTTCAACAATTCGTCCCGCCAGCAATGCTGTCGGTGAGCCGAAATCAATTCGATCTACCCGGGTACTGTTGCTGAAATTCTGAAACGGAGCCAGATTTCGAATATTGAACAGATTGAAGAAGTTGAACCGTAAGTCGAGATTTGGTTTCTCGCCCAACACGCCCAAATTTGGCAATCCAAATCGCTTCGAAACGCTGGCATCCACGTTTGCGTACTTAGGTCCGCGGAAAACGTTTCTTCCGACGCCCGGCGGGTTTCCGAGATAACCATTACCCGGATTACGCCGCGTGTAAAACACCGAGTTGCATCCCGCCGGAGTCGAAGCGTTATCGCAAGCTACCAGCCCACCAGAAGAATTAAGGATCAAACTGCCGGGAAAGATGCCGCCGTTCGTAAGGAAATTCTGATTCGAATTCGAGATCGGCTGTGCTCCGCTGTACGCTATCGGTCTGAATGGTCCGATGGTGCTGCCATTCGGGCCTATAATGCTGGAGCTTACAACGGGCGTCCAAGGAAAACCCGTGTGATGGGTGATGATGGTATTGATCTGCCACCCGCCTAACAGCTTGCCGGCCCAGGACCTTTGATTTCGGAAGAACGGAACGTCCCATAACGCCGAAAATGTCGTAAAGTGACGAACATCGAAATCGGAAGGGCCGAACTCGGTAGTTTGATCAACCGGATAGGTCTGGTTCGTGCAGCCGCAGGGGGCTTCGTACGAGTAAGAATCCAATCCTTTACTGAACCGATAATTAAGATCAAACGTTAATCCATTCGCAAATCGACGTTGCAACCGTGCATTCATACCGTTGTAATAACCATATACATCGCCGTATCCCCAATAAACCGGATTAAAGGTCGCGTTTCGAACTGGCTGGGTAAGGTGTAGCGGTTCGATCCGCGTAAAGTTCTGGCTGCGGCTTCCTTGGTACCCAAGGGTACCCACCAACTTCATCGGCAATTCATACTGGCCCTCTAGTGAATAACGGTAAACCTGCGGAGTTCGGTTTTCGTAGTCGAGTCCGTAAATCTCGACGGTTCCCGCATTCGGCCCCCCGTTCGTACCGCGCCCCCGTCCAATATTTGGATGCTGAGGATAGCCCGTGAGACTAGACCCAAGTGCGTATAGAATCTGACCCGGGGAATTGGGATCATTCGGTACTAAACGAACAAAGGGATTATTGAGATCGCCGCAACATAGACCAAAACGCAGCGAATTCGGAGGATTCGCACGGGCATTTGCAGGAAGGGCATTTGCCAATCTATCGTAGCCGATGCCGAAACCACCGCGAAGAACGGCCTTGCCGTTAAACATGCCGGGCGTCCAAGCGAATCCGATCTGGGGCCCGAAATTATTATAGTCGGGACGTGTCAAAGTCCCGCCGTCCTCGATAAAGGCATCTGGCAGGCCGTTAGGGCCAAACCGGAGGACGCCCAAATTTTCAGACTGAAGTTGTTGGAAATATTCCCAACGCAGGCCGAAATTAAGTGTCAGGTTCGGCCGCAGTTTCCAATCGTCCTGCACAAAAAATGCATAACCGCCAGTCTTGAAATCGGCTGCGTTCGAACCTGGATTGCCATCAAAATCTGCACTTATCGCTTCGAAAACCGGAGCGTCATTGGCAAAATTCCATGGCCCGCGGAAGGAGTAATCAGGGCGGCCAGCAGCCCTTGCAGGATTCTTGTTGACATCACGGCGGTATTCTCCGCCGAACCGAAGGGCATGGTTACCGAGTACCCAAGTCAGCGTGTCCCTAATGTTGAACGTTTTTTCGTTGAGCGTTCCCGGAGTATTAGCACCCCGCGGGAAACCCCATTGGATCTGGTTTGGAGCGAATGCCTCGATGCGAACCTGAGGGATACCAAAATCGGCGTCCGGATTCGAATCTATCTCATTGAACCCCCACCTCGTGAAATTGACCCGGGCCTCATTTACGACAGTCTGACTGAAGTTTCGGATATAGCTGAACGCTGCATTGTAGTTAAGCCGTTCACTACGGATATCCGCCATCGGACGGCTCTGCTTGGCAGTTTGGGCGCTGAAGCTGGTGCGCGGAGTATAAAACAGAGAAAATGCGATCCGGTCACTGGCGGTCGCGTCAAAATCGATGCGAGTTACATACTGGTTGCCGCTGTCTTTCTGTGGATTGTCCAGCATGGCATACTGCAAGTCTGGAATACCATCCAATCCGCCGCCCCTTGCCTGTTGCGCAATATCTGCCGAAAAGTAACTTCCGAGGCTGCCGGCCGGGGAGCCGACATCCAGGCCTCCTGCCACCTCTGCGCAAACGCCTCCGTTGAAAGAGCCCTGATTGCATGCCCTCGGGATGATAGCAAGAACTCGCGGCATCGCACCTGGTGCCCCAACGATGGCCGCCGATACTCCGCCACGACTAATGATGTGGTTTCTGAGCTGGCCGGTCTCGATGTACTGAAAGACCGGCTGATTTGTTTGGCTTCGCAGACCCTCGTAAGCGAAAAAGAAGAACAATTTATTTTTAAAAATCGGTCCGCCGAGGCTGCCTCCAAACGTTTTGTCACGATTTTCAACGCGAGCCGGCAGGACATTTCGCGTCGTGCCCTCGATCGTGAATCCGCTGTTAAAGGCATTCCAGCCCGGATCGTTGTATTTAAAGAATGCACTGCCATGTAATTGGTTTGTGCCATTCTGCGAGACGACCTTGATCTGAGCACCGCTGTTCCGGCCGTCCTCAGCCGAATAAGTGGACGAACTCACCTGAACTTCCTTTACAGCTTCTTGAGTTGGCGTAATTATTGCGGCCCCACCCCAGGTTTGACTATTTACACTAACACCGTCAATAGCAAAGCTGTTTGCGGAAACCCGCTGGCCATTAGCTGAGATCGGCACTTGATTCTCTGTAGCAAAGATACCGATATTGGACGCACCCGGGCCGCTTGTATTCGGAAGGCCGTTCGAACTTCCATTAGCATTTCGAGCTCCGGCACCAAAGACGCCGGGCGCCAGCCGTGCCAATTCGTAGGGATCGCGGTTGATCTGAGGCAAGCGCGTTATCTCGTCGGTGCTTATCGTTTTGTTGATATTGGCGTCCTCGGTTTGCAAGCCGACGTTATCGGCTTCGACCGTGACGACTTCGCTGATCACACCGGCTTCGAGGGAAATGTCCTGGCCCTTGATCGCCTCGGCGTCAACCTTGAGATCCTCGACGATCCGCTTTTTAAATCCTTCCTTTTCGACCGCGACCGAGTACCGGCCCGGTGGAAGGCTTGAAAAACGGTAGAAGCCGTCATTGCTTGACGTGGCTGTTTGGGTTTGGTTAGTTTCCTTGTTGGTCAACGTAACCGACGCACCCGGCACAACGCCGCCAACTCCGTCCGAGACAACGCCCTGAACACCGGCGCGGAACTGTGCATTAGCGATCAGCGCGAATGCTGCCATCAAGGTAATGGTGAATACCAGTCTCACCAATGAGAAAGTTGCTTGCCGCATAAGATCCTCCAAAAGTTGAATTAAACTCTTCTTACTCTTGGCCAGATAAAACAAGGCTACACGGACAAGGGTTGTGCCCGATACAAGAGAAGATCGACCTAAAAACTAAACCTGATCTGAAATTCGCCTACCCTCCCTGATAGTCCGCTCACCGCTGTACCAAACTGATTCAAGGTCACGCGGGTCGGGTCCGAATTTGAACCGAACGGGGCCAAATTCAAATTGTTGAGAATATTAAAGAAGTTGAATCGAACGTCGATATTTGCGTTCTCGCCAAGGAAACCCCAATCCCCAAGACCGAATTTCTTCGCAAAGGTCATGTCCAGAGCGAAGTATTTCGGACCGCGGAAGCGGTTGCGACCGATGCCGGGCCGTTGTGAGAATGGATCCGCATTGAAAGGAACCGACGTGTTGAAGTAGGCTCCGCCGCCGCCCGGGAATATGCCGCCCGGCGTTAAGAAATTGTCATTCGAATTCGAAAGCGGTTGGTTTCCGTTAAAGAACGTCGGCCGCGGATCGCAGAAATTATTACTGCTTGTCGTATTTCCCGAAAGACATCCGAACAGTTTCGGCGTCCACGGAAATCCCGTGTTCTGTGTAACGATCCCGCTGACCTGCCAGCCGCCAAGCAGCTTGCCGCTGAGCTTGCTTTGATCACGGAAGAACGGAAGCTCCCATGTGCCGGACGCCGTAAAGGCGTGGGCAACATCAAAGTCGGACGGGCCGCGCTCCTCTTTCTGATCGACAGGAAAACTTTGATTCGTACAGGCACAAGGGGCTTCAAAGGAAGAAGTGTCCAGACCCTTGCTCCAGCGATAGTTCATATCGAAAGTGAACTGTTTCATCAGCCTGCCCTGAAGCCGCGAGATCAAGGAATTGTAGCTGCTGTTCACATCCGAACTGGCAAAGTATCCCGCACTGATGTTCGGATTCGTCGCGGTCATTATGTGAAGGGGTAATATCCGCACAAAGTGGCGACCCTGACTTCCTGAGTAGCCGAGGGTCGCGACAAGATTCATCGGCAGCTGATACTGGCCCTCAAGCGAATAGCGCAGTACGTAAGGCGTTTTCAGATCTTGCGGAGCACCGTAGATCTCAGCCGCTCCCAGGTTCGGAAGTCCGGTTGCCGGATTGGCGCCGCCGCCCAGGTTCGGATTTGCCGGATAACCAAAGATCGTTCCGTCGGCGCTTTGCACGAACGCTATCTGACCGCCGACGAACGGCGATCCGAACTCGGTCGCGGCGGTGCCGCAGCAAATGCCAAACAAGGCTCCGTTCGGCGGATTTCTTCGGGCATTGGCCAACAAGGCATTCGCCAACCGGTCAAAACCGAGGCCCGCACCGCCTCGAATTACCATCTTGCTGGCGAATTTTTCCGGACTCCAGGCAAAGCCGAGCTGCGGTGCAAAATTATCAAGGTCGCGTTTGTGAAGCTGTTTGGCGGTTGTGATGGTAGCACCGGCCAGCGCATTGTTCGGGCCGAGCAGCAAATTGCCAAGCACGCCATCGGATGCAGTGATGGGCGACATATAAACCCACCGCAAACCCATATTCAGGGTAAGGTTTGGACGGAACTTCCAGTCATCCTGAACAAAGAACGCAAGTTCGCCTGTTGTGAATTTCGTGTTGTTCGCCGCCGGCTTTCCATCCAGTGTTGCCGCGATGAATTCAAAGATGGGCGTACCGTTCGCAAAGTTCCACGGACGGTGGAATGAATATAACGGACGCGCACCGCCGACCTCACCGTTGCTGTTCAGATCACGACGATACTCACCGCCGATCTTTAGCACATGATTACCGACAACCCAACTGAACATATCTCTAAAATCGAGCTGTTTTTCATTAATGACCCCGGGCGTATTTAATCCCTGAGGAAATCCGAATCGCAGACGGTCGCCAAAGAATCCTTCGATCTCGATCCTTGGAAGCGCAAGGTTTGCATCCGGATTGGACTGCGTCTCATCGTAACCCCACCGTGTGATATTGAACCGGGCTTCGTTGTTCATCGTCGCGCCGATCACTCGGTTATAGATGAAGCCGAGCGCGTATGTCAGGCGTTCCGAATTAATGTCGGCCTGCGGGCGGCTTTGGGCCGGCGAGTTCGTGGTTGTTGACTTGTTGGGTACGACATATGAGGTGAACGTCAACCGGTCTTTCTGCGTCGCGTCAAAATCGACCCTTGTTATGAACTGATTCCCGCGAAAGCGTCCAAAACTGTCGAGCAATGCCCACTGGACATCGGCGATCCCATCGAGGCCTCCGCCGTCCGGTGCGGTCGAAAATGTAGGAACATAATTACCGTAGCTCCCTGTTATAGAACCTATGTCCATCCCATTGCCGACGACCGCGCAGCCGCTGAAGATACCGTTACAGGTCGCGGTAAGAAGTGAATTAACTCTTGGTTCGACTCCAGGTGCTGTAAGGATAGCTGCGGTCACCGTGTTTGGGCGGGCTCCGGCGATAGCAGTACGAAGAGCTGAAGTTTCGACAAGCGAAGTGTAGGTTGACGACGTATTTTCCGTAAGCCCTTCATACGTTGCGAAGAAAAACAGGCGATTCTTTACGATAGCTCCGCCAAAACTTCCGCCGTACGATTTGTATTTTCTCTCTACGCGCTTCGGACCGCCGGTATCGAACGTTCCGATAAACCTTGGCATTTTGTTGAATGCATTAAGGGATGGGTCGTCAACCTTGAAAAACGCACTTCCGTGCCAATCGTTTGTCCCGTTCTGCGTAACTACTTTGATCTGGGCTCCGCTGTTTCGGCCGTCTTCCGCGGAATAGGTACTGGCCGTCACCTGAACTTCCTTGACGCTTTCCTGGCTCGGAGTTATGACGGCGCCGCCGCCCCACGTTTGGCTGTTCACGCTTGTTCCGTCCACTTGATAATTGTTGGAAGAAACGCGCTGACCGTTTGCGGAGATAGGCTGAACGTTCTCGGTAGCAAATATCGAGTTGTTCGAGCCGCCGGGCCCGCTAGTGTTTGGAAAACCCTGGGAATTTCCATTGGCACCTCTCGATCCCGATCCAAAAACACCTGGCGCAAGGCGGGCAAGTTCGTATGGGTCGCGACCCGCTTGTGGAAGATTCAGTATCTCCTCGGTCGTGATCGTTTTGCGGATATTGGCGTCTTCGGTTTCAAGCTGCGCCTGCTCGGCCTGAACTGTTACTACCTCGCTGATGATTCCCGCCTCAAGTGTAATGTTTTGGCCCTGTATGGCCTCGGCTCCAAGCTTTACATCGCTGACAAGGCGTTTCTTGAAATCCTGCTTCTCGACAGCGATCGAATATAATCCTGGCGCAAGACTTGAAAATCGATAAAAGCCGTCGTCGCTTGTTTGGGTGGTCTGAGTTTGGTTAGTTTCGTTATTTGTGAGTGTAACCGTCGCTCCGGAAACAGTTGCGCCTGCACCGTCGGTTACGACGCCTTGCACACCTGCCCGAAACTGCGCATGTGCGGCGGTCGAAAGGACTAAAAGAAATGCAATGGAAATGAATGACCTCATTAGTGCAAAAGAAGTTAGATGCCCCATATACTGCTCCCTCCAGGATCGCTCGATTGTAGTTCTAAGATAGATTGCCTATGCCTGAAAAAAATAGGCCGAGCGTGGCGGATGCCACACCCAACAAGCTAACGATTCAGCCCAAATACAAGATAAATCGTTTGAGTAAATCGTTTTAGTAAGGAATTGATAGCATCAATTGCTTCTAAGTGTCAAGAGAAAGTGGGCGGTCAGCGCGAATATTTTATAACGAGGTAAATGCAATAAAATTAAGGTTAATTGGTCAGACCAATCCGCTTGTGAGTTATGCATTTACATTGGTGCGGAAATGACTTTGGTGATAAGGTGCAAAAATAGTTACTTTGTTCTCCGACCATGCCCCGTAAACGAAGAGAGAAAACCGAACCAAACGGTCGAACAGTAAATGGCCGGACCGCCGTTAGCTTAAAGCAGCTTGCGGCCCATTTGGGGCTTTCTCCGACGACCCTTTCACTTGTCCTAAACGATGCTCCGTCTGCAAGTTCGATCCCGGAAGAGACCAAGAAGCGCATTTTTGCGGCGGCGAAGGAGTTGAAGTATCGGCCGAATTATCTTGCCCGGTCGTTGCGGGTACAACGCACTCATACGCTTGGCGTGCTGGTGCCGGAGTTGAGCGACGGCTATTCGGCGATGGTCCTGAACGGGGTGGAGGCGGCGCTCACCAATGAAGGCTTTTTCTATCTGACGGCCAGCCACCTGCATCGCGACGATCTGCTTGAAAAGCTTCCGGGTGTGTTGATCGAGCGGCAGGTCGAGGGAATAATTGCGGTCGATACACCGGTCCGGTTTGAGCCTAACCTTCCCGTCGTCAATGTTTCGGGCCACGACGAGATTCCCGGCGTAACGAATGTGATCCTTAATCACCAGCACGCAGCCGAACTCGGCATCGGCCATTTTTTCGATCTTGGCCATCGAAAGATCGCGGTTCTTAAAGGACAGACATTCAGCTCGGATACCGAGATCCGGTTCGATACGATCATGAAGGCCGCCCTTGACCGGGCTATCCCGATCGGAAAAAAACTTCAACAGCAGCTCGAAGGCGATCTGCCGTCGCCGGAGGTCGGTTATGCCGCGACGAAAAAACTGATCGCGACGGGCGAGCCGTTTACGGCTCTTTTCGCATTCAACGACATTTCAGCGATCGGAGCGATCAGGGCGTTGGAAGAGGACGGAATGCGAGTTCCGGAAGACGTTTCCGTGATCGGCTTTGACGACATTTACGGAGCGGCGTTTCACAATCCGGCATTGACCACGATCCGCCAGCCGCTGTTCGAGATGGGCCGTCTCGCCGCAAAGACCGTGCTGCAGGAACTTTCCGGGGAGCGGAACGGAAATGCGGAATCGGTGTTGAATGTCGAACCGACGCTGATCATTCGCCAATCCACCGCCCGAGTGCCAAAAGCCCACTAGCGCACAAGGATTATTTCCTTCTCGTTGCCCGTTAATAAAAACTTCAACAGTTTCCGCTCGGGGTCATAATCAAAACCGACTTTGTTGCCGTCACACAAGATCTCTTTCGGCCGTGCAGTTAGTCCGTGTACCTCGACCGCGGCGATCTTTTGTCCGGCGAAGCTGCCCGTTCGTTTGATCTGTATCGAACCGCGTTTGTGAGTCAGTTCGATCTCTCGATACTGACCGGAGCGGTAACCGTAACCTTCGCCGGCGTCCTGAAACAGCGTCGTAGTCTCCATTTTTCCTTCGCCGATCCCGGCTGCCACGTGCAGGGTAACTTCCGCATTCGGCATTTCGCCGGTGTGCTGGATCACGCTTTGTGTAGGAACGATCGAGCCCACCCGGATAAACAGCGGCAATCGATCAAGCGGCGTTTGCAGGTAGTGCGTTTTGCCGCTTTCAAATTTTGCACCGGTCCACCAATCTATCCATTCGGCGCCAACGGGAAGATAGATCCCGCGCGTCCGCATGCCGTCCTTCACAACTGGTGCAACCAAAATATCCGGCCCGAGCATGTACTGGTCGCCGATCAGATACGTCTGCTTGTCGTTCGGAAACTCATACCACATCGGCCGCATAACCGGTGAGCCGTTTCGTTCGTGCTCGCGGAAAAGCGAGTAGATGTATGGAAGAAACTTATAGCGCAATTCAACGGTGTCGCGATTGATCCGCGTAAATTCTTCGCCGAATTCCCACGGCTCCTTGTTGCCGACCCAGCCGACCGAATGCGACCGAAAGAAAGGCGTCAACGCCGCGGCCTGGAGCCAGCGGGCATAAAGCTCGCCGCTCGGCATATCCTGAAAGCCACCAACGTCCGCGCCGACAAACGGAATGCCAGAAACGCTCATGTTCGCGAGCATCGGGATCGATAGGGCAAGGTGTTCCCATCCCGAATAATTATCGCCCGTCCAAACCGCCGCATACCGCTGAACGCCCGCAAATCCTGCACGCGTCAGAACAAACGGCCGCTTCTCCGGTGCAAGTTTCCGCACGCCTTCGAAAGTCGCCCGTGCCATCTGCATTCCGTAAACGTTGTGGTAACGGCGGTGAGTGTCCGCAAGGCCGTCGCCGGCGTGCGGCGTATCGTACGGGAAGGTCTTTTCGGGATGATGAAAGATCTCCGGCCTTGCCGATTTCTCTGTTAAGAAAACGCCCGGCTCGTTCATATCGGTCCAAAAACCGGCGATGCCTTCATCCAAATGTTTCCGGTAGAACGAAGCAAACCAGTCGCGAGCTTTCGGGCCTGTAAAATCCGGAAAGGCCGATGACTTCGGCCAGACGTCGCGGTTCATCTCCGAACCGTCCGGGTTCTTCACGAAAATTCCATTGGCGCGTCCGTCGGCATAGACCTTATAGTCCGGATCGACCTTCACGCCGGGATCGATGATAAGTACGGTCCGAAATCCCTGCTTCTTCAGATCACCGATCATTTTTGGCGGGTCGGGAAACCGCGTTTTGTCCCAAGTGAAAACGCGGTAACCGTCCATGTAATCAATATCGAGATAGATCACATCCGCCGGTATCTTGTTCTTTCGGAAGCCGTCGGCGATCTCGCGAACGCGTTTTTCGGGAAAGTAGGACCAACGCGACTGCTGATTGCCGAGCGCCCAAATAGGCGGTAAAGGCGTCCGGCCCGTCAGCCGCGTGTAATCCTCAAGCACCTTTTTCGGCGAGCGTTTCTTGCCGCCGGTAAAGACAAAGTAATCAAGTTCACCGCCGTTTGCACCGAATGCATATCTGTCCGGCGAGGTCTTGCCCATGTCGAAAAACGACCGGAACGTATTGTTAAAATAAAGGCCGTAAACTTTGCCGTCGTTCAGCGCATAGAAAAAGGGAATTGACTGATAGATCGGGTCGGTGCCGACCGGGTATGCGAATGTATCGGTATTCCAATTAACGATGTACTTTCCATTCCGTGACATTTCGGCAAACGCCTTTTCGCCGAAGCCATAATATGTTTCGACCTCGCTTGTCCTAAGCTTGGTCGCGGCAAATTCGCCGGTGGAAAGGTTGAAACGAACCGGGTTGTTCGGGTCATCCCTGAGAAACGAAAGCCCCGCAGCATCGAACATCTCGATCTTAAATGGGGCTTTGCCAATTACGATCTTTTCACCCGAATTGCCAATGAGCACGATCTGGCCGCGGGCCTGGTCTACCTTAACAGCAGGCGCTTTCCGCTCGACCGAATAATCGAAAGCATAAGAAAAATCGCGTTCAAACTTACCCGTCGGTGCGATCCTGACCCGGACGACATCGACGTCGAAAAGCTCGATGGCCACAACAGCCCCCGACGTTGTCAAAAAAACCACTCCATTAGGTTTTACCGAGGTGAGCGACTTGAGATTGCCGATGTTTTGCCACTGAGCGGCGAGGCAAACCGCAAGCGTTAGCACAAGCACGACCGCGTTGATGAATAATGCGACGGCACGTTCAACTCTCATATGGAAGCTAAATATATCACGAAGAATAGGCTTGCAAACACTTCTCGCTTACGGCCCGCGAAATGGGATTGCCTCCCTGGTGCTTTCTTGACTTGGCCCCTCTTTTCGCGTAAAAACAGAACGGTTCTAACAGTTTCCAGCCCATGCCGATGAATTTATTTGCAGCCGTGCAAAGCGGTCGGAAACCCGTGTCACGGTACGAACTTAGGGAGGTTCCTGACGGCTTAAAATGGCATCAAATCCGGTTTCAATAACACGGCGTCCGTTCGGCCAGACAATGCGAAAGGACACGTGGTGGGTCGCTCCGCTGCTTACGTTTATTGGCCTTGGGGCGTTCGTCGTCTATTCGACCTGGGCCGCGTTTCAGGGTGACCATTATTACTTTTTAGGCGGCGGGGCCAATTACCTTTCGCCGTTTTACTCTCCTGAATTGTTTGGGGATTCACCAAACTCAGTGTTCGGCGCCAAGCCGGGCTGGATCCCGTCATGGCTGCCCTTTTCGCCCGCTCTTTTGATTCTCTGGGCCCCCGGCGGATTTCGATTCACCTGTTATTACTATCGCGGAGCATATTACAAATCGATGTGGGCCGACCCGCCCGCATGTGCTGTCGGCGAACCGCGCAGCGGCTATCGCGGCGAACGCAAATTTCCGCTGATCCTGCAAAATATTCATCGCTATTTTCTTTATTTGGCTTTGTTCTTTTTGATCTTTCTGGCGCATGACGCGTGGAAGGCGATGTGGTTTTTGGGGGCGGATGGCAAAGACCATTTCGGCGTCGGCGTCGGCACGCTTGTCTTGACCGCAAATGTAGTTTGTCTCGGCCTCTACACATTCAGCTGCCACAGCCTGCGGCATCTGGTCGGTGGGGCATGGGATGTTCTGTCGAACAAGCCGGTCCGAAAAGCCGCCTACGGATGCGTCAGCGGACTCAACAAACGACACATGCTTTTTGCGTGGATCAGCCTCTTCGTCGTTGGATTTTCGGATGTGTATGTGCGACTCGCATCCATGGGCGTGTGGACCGACTTTCGTCTGTTGTAGGCAGTTGGCAGTAGATATTGACGGGCATAAAAGTCTTCGAGTTTTTCAGTTGGCATACAAACTTGCTATGGAGATCAGTGCATATCATTACCCGCAAGCGGCTGAACGAATTTGCTTCGAAATATCCTGAAACAAACAACGCGCTTGCTGATTGGTTTCGCCGAATGAAAAGTGCGGACTACTACTCGATTGCCGAGATCCGCGAAGTATTCCCGAGCGCCGACAAGGTCGGAAAGTTGACTGTATTCAATATCGGCGGGAACAAAGTTCGTCTGGTCGCTGCAATACATTATAATCGCAACAAGGTATATATCCGTGCTGTACTTACGCATGAAGAATACGATGCCGGTAAATGGAAGGAATAACTATGCAATCAATTGATCTCCAATCTTGGAAGAATGTTTCAAATACGGTCTTTGTGCCGCATTCGGAGGCGGAATACGATCGCTTAGTTGAGATGCTGGACGATCTTATAGATCAGGTTGGTGAGGACGAAACGCATCCTCTTGCTTCGATGATGGACGTGTTGTCTGCCTTGATAGAAAACTACGAGAACGCACACGTGTCGGAACTCGCGTTGAAGGTTTGAGTTTTGCGTTCCATTTGATGACAGATTGAGCACGACGTTCTCTTAAGCGTCTATGAGCTATGACTTGTATTTCGTAAAGAGTAAGAAACTGACGCTCGAGAATGTCGACGAGTTTCTTGCAGATGATGCATCCGAAAGCGACGAGCACTTTATTTCGAAGGCTCTGATGAAAGAGATCAGGGAAACTCTTGAGAACAACGGGCTAAGTTTTAAAACATGTGAGGGAGAAGCGGGGGACTCTTGGGAACTGAACTTTGAAACCTATCAAGTATCAATGTTTCACTCCCAGATCGCTATATCGCTTCCGTATTGGGATATTAATAGCTCGGATACTATAGGTAACGAAGTCAAGCTAATTTCGAAAGGGCTTTTTGAAAAAGGATTCACCGGATGTGATCCGCAAACGAGTAAGTTTTATACCGATTTAGCTGCTTTTTCAACTGAAGTTAATCAAATTAATGAACAGGTTAATGAGCATTTTGCGCCGGCCGGTACGAATAGGGAATCTAGGAAAGCGTGGAGGTTGATAAAGCTTGGGATCGTTTTCGCTCTAGTTGTTTTACTGATTAGATTTTTGGCTTCTCTTATTGGCTAACCCTATTAAAATGGTGGATTACACAACATTTGAGCACGACGTTCTCGTCATCGGTGCCGGTGGCGCTGGGCTCCGTGCTGCGATCGAGGCCTCGGCGGCGGGCGTGAGCGTTGGGCTTGTCTGCAAGTCTTTGCTCGGAAAAGCTCACACGGTGATGGCCGAGGGCGGAATGGCGGCGGCGATGGCGAATGTAGATGACCGCGACAACTGGAAGGTGCATTTTTCCGACACGATGCGCGGTGGCCAGTATGTCAATAACTGGCGGATGGCCGAGCTTCACGCCAAAGAAGCACCGGATCGGGTTAGAGAACTCGAAGCATGGGGTGCGGTATTTGACCGAACCAAAGACGGCAAGATCCTTCAGCGAAATTTCGGCGGCCACCGCTATCCTCGGCTGGCACACGTCGGCGACCGCACGGGATTGGAACTTATCCGCACGCTTCAGGACCACGGCGTTCATCAGGGAATCGACGTTCACATGGAAGTGACGGTCATCTCTCTGCTAAAGGACGGCGACCGCGTGGTCGGCTGTTTTGCGTACGAACGCGAGCACGGCCGCTTTCGCGTATTCAAAGCCAAGGCCGTCATCCTCGCAACCGGCGGCATCGGCCGCGCTTACAAAATTACAAGCAACAGTTGGGAAGGCACCGGCGACGGCCACGCGCTTGCGTATGACGCGGGTGCGGAACTGATCGATATGGAATTTATTCAATTCCATCCGACCGGCATGGTCTGGCCGCCATCGGTTCGCGGCATTCTGGTTACGGAAGGCGTTCGCGGCGAAGGCGGCATTCTGAAAAACAATAAAGGCGAACGGTTTATGTTTGACGACATTCCGGGCCCTTACAAAGATCAAACCGCCGATAACCCGGAGGAAGGCTGGCGTTATGTTGTCGGCGACAAGGAAGCTCGGCGTCCGCCCGAATTGCTAACGCGCGATCACGTTGCCCGCTGTATAGTCCGCGAGGTAAAGCAGGGCCGCGGTTCACCGCACGGCGGCGTTTTTCTGGACATCGCGTGGATAAAAGAAAAGATCGACAACGCGCCCGAGCATATCAAGAAAAAGCTGCCGTCGATGTATCACCAATTCAAACAGCTTGCGAATCTTGATATCACTACAACGCCAATGGAGGTCGGCCCCACGACGCATTACATCATGGGCGGCATCCGCGTGGATGCCGACACGCAGGCCTCGACCGTACCCGGCCTTTTCGCCGCGGGCGAATGTGCCTCCGGGATAAACGGAGCAAACCGGCTTGGCGGCAATTCGCTCTCCGACCTGATCGTTTTTGGAAAACGCGCCGGTGAATATGCCGCCGAATTTGCCAAACAGAATTCACACGGCAGCATCGATCCGACGGTGCTCGATTCGCATGCAAAAGCTGCGCTCGAACCATTTGAACGCAAGGGAACTGAGAATGCATTTGCCATTCAAAGCGATCTGCAGGAAATGATGCAGGACCACGTCGGGATCGTTCGAACCGAAAGCGAAATGCTTGCGGCGTTGGAGGAATTGAAAAAACTCCGTGAACGCGAGGCGAATGCGGTCGTTCCGGGCAATATCGATTACAACCCCGGCTGGCACACCGCGCTCGATCTGCATAATCTGCTGACCGTGAGCGAGGCGGTGACACGCTCTGCCATCGAACGCAAGGAAAGCCGCGGCGGACAATTTCGCGATGATTTCCCGGACAAAGACCCGGAATTTGGCAAGATAAATATCTCGCTAAAAAAAGCATCGGACGGCGCGATGCAATTAGAAAAAATTAAAATACCGGAAATGCCGGATTATTTGAAGGAAGTTATCGAGGAGATGGGATAGCGATCAACCGACGTAATCGTGTCATAATTTACGTTAATGAAAGTGATAAATATCGACAAAGAAATTTTGGGCGGAACTCCGGTATTTGACGGGACTCGCGTTCCAATACGCAATTTGTTCGACTACCTGGAAACCGGTGAAACCATTGACGAGTTCCTGAATGACTTCCCGTCTGTTCAGAGAGAGCAGATCGTCAAGCTCTTGCAATATTCAGAACAGATTACACTTAGTTCAAGTGAGATTCTCCATGAAAATTTTGCTTGATGAATGTGTGACCAAGAAGCTGAAGAGGCATTTGGACGAATTTGAAGTCAGAACAGTAGTCGAAATGGGATGGAGCGGATACCGGAACGGAACACTGTTGAAAGCCGCAGCCGAAGCTCAGTTCGACCTGCTTCTTTCGATCGACAAAAACATGGCCCATCAACAGAATATGGCGAAATACGATATCGCCGTTGTCGTGTTCGATACTAGAAGAAGCAAAGTAGACGTCCTTTTGGACTTCCTTCCTGAATTCAGGGCCCGTATTCAGGAGTTTTCGAAACGACAGATTTCGCTGCTTGACGCAACGTCTATTGAATCAAACTTGGAGCACCAGAAACGGACGAATGATGACACAAGCAACCTTTAGTATTAGACGCGGCGGAGCGACGGGCGGTGAGATGGTCGATTACCAGACGCAGGTGACCGAGGGAATGGTCGTGCTCGACGCCGTTCATCAGATACAGGCCGAATCGGCACCGGACCTGGCCTGCCGATGGAATTGTAAGGCGGGAAAATGCGGGTCCTGCTCGGCAGAGATCAACGGCATGCCAAAGCTGATGTGCATGACGCGGCTTGATACGATCGACATCACACAGCCTGTCACGATCGAACCGATGCGTGCGTTTCCGATAATGAAGGACCTGATCACCGACGTGTCATGGAACTATGAGGTCAAAAAACGCATCAAGAAATTTAAGCCGCGTAAGCCTGACGCAGCCGACGGCACCTGGCGAATGCAGCAATCTGACATCGACCGGGTGCAGGAATTTCGCAAGTGCATTGAATGTTTCCTGTGCCAGGATGTGTGTCACGTTCTTCGCGATCACGCAAAACACGACGAATTTATCGGGCCGAGATTTTTGGTCTATGCGGCGGCGCTTGAGATGCACCCGCTCGACACAGAAGATCGAACCGAGGAATTAAAAAACGCCCACGGCATCGGCTACTGCAACATAACAAAATGCTGCACCAAAGTTTGCCCGGAACATATTACTATTACCGATAATGCTATCATTCCATTAAAGGAACGCGTTGTTGATGAGCATTACGACCCGTTGAAGAAGCTGGTAAACCTGTTTAGAAGGCGGAAACACGACCGGTAGGGAGTTGTGCCCGGTCAGCGGCCAGCACTCTGGATGATGAACTGAAACACATTCGGTCCACCACGATCCAATGAAATACTCCGAAGCCGTTTGGGCTGAAAAACGAAAGTTGGGGCTTAAACGATACTTGCTTTTTGACGGCATCTTGTGGGCCGGCGGCCCGTTCGCGGTTGTAATGCAGATTGTCGGATTTTTTCTGTTTGGCGGTCAGTATGAAACTTTCGGAAAGTATTTTTCTGCGTCAAAGACCTGGGTCACCTTCTTTTTTCACGGCACTCTCTTCGGCCTGGTAGTCGGCTATTTGAATTGGCGCCGGAATGAGAAGACTTTTCTCGAAGCCAAACCGGATTCTCAAAGCAATGCGTAGCGAGATTTACTGCTATGTTCGAATTAAAACCGCTGTCACACGAAGCCGTCTCCGCCGCCCTTGAAAAGGCGAACCGCTACCGTCTGCTGAACGAACCCGGAGCCGCCGAAAGTATTTATCTCGACATCCTTGCGGTCGAACCCGGCAATCAGGAAGCACTCAAGAATATCGTCCTAGCAATGAGCGATCGCTTTAGCAAGGATTATGCTGTGGGCGATGCCCGGATAACCGAATATCTTACGCGCATCAAGGACGATTATGAGCGAACCTACTATTCCGGCATTACCTACGAACGGCGTGCAAAGGCGGTCCTGCATAAAACCGGGGTCGGAGCCTACGAACTTTTCCTCCAGGCGATGAACTGCTTTGAAAAGGCCGAAGGAATGCGGCCCGCCGGAAACGATGACGCGATTTTGCGTTGGAACGGATGTGCCCGCGTCATCAACCGCAATGATCTTAAACCGCTTGAAAATGTTACCGATTTTATCGAGTGAAAGCTGCTTCAAGCGTTTTTGTTTTGTATAACTTATGATATTATTCGCGCGTTCTGAAATTGCCCATGAATTACTGTGATTCTTTTATAAAAAGGAGATGATTTTATGGCAGGAAAATTTGAGATAAAGAGCGGAAGCGCCGGGAAGTTCCGCTTCAATCTAAAGGCCAGCAACGGTCAAATAATATTGACCAGCGAGGCTTATGAAACCCGAAAGGCAGCCGAGGGCGGCATCGCTTCGGTCAAGAGAAACGCAGCGGACGACAAGCGATTTGAACGCAAAACAGCCAAAGATGGATCGCCCTATTTTGTTCTAAAAGCAAGGAACGGCGAAACCATCGGAAAAAGCGAGATGTACAAAACAGCGGCTTCAATGGAAAACGGTATCGCATCGGTCGGAAAAAATGCTCCCGACGCGCCCGTTGTCGATGCGTCGTCTGCATAGCGAAATCGAACTGTTTAACAAAAAAAAATCGTTCCACTCGCGTACTCATCCGCGAAGTGGAACGATTTTTTCCGGTAAAATCATATGTCTAAACGGGTCCGCCCCGGCATTGAAATATTGCTGAACGACAAGGCCGCATCTCTCCGCGGCCAGCGTATAGGATTGGTTTGCAATCAAGCATCTGTGTTGCCCGATCTGCGGCATGCGGCAGACGTGTTTTTCGAGCATCCTGACATTGACCTGACAACCCTTTTCGGCCCGCAGCATGGCATCCGCGGTGACGTGCAGGACAATATGATCGAAACCGATCACGCCGTCGATTCGCACACCGGCCTGTGGATCTATTCGCTCTACAGCGAAACGCGCGAGCCGACCGAGAAGATGCTCGAGAATGTGGACACCATTGTCTTCGACCTTCAGGACGTCGGCTGTCGCATCTACACGTTCGTTTATACGATGGCGAACTGCATGCGTGCAGCCAAAAAACTCGGCAAACGGGTCGTTGTCTGCGACCGGCCGAACCCGATCAATGGCGTTGCTGTCGAAGGGAATGTTACCGAAACAGAATTTACGTCATTTGTTGGCCAATTCGAGATACCGACTAGGCATGGAATGACCACCGGCGAGCTTGCACGGATGTTCAATGAACATTTCGGAATCGGCTGCGACCTGCAGGTCGTTCCGATGGATGGCTGGCGACGCGAGATGTGGTTCGACGACACCGGCCTGCCGTGGGTAATGCCTTCGCCGAATATCCCGACAGTCGATACCTGCGTCGTTTTTCCGGCAACCGTCCATATCGAAGGCACAGAAATTAGCGAAGGCCGCGGCACCACCAAACCGTTTGAACTCAACGGCGCGCCCTTTATCGACCCGTGGGAGTGGGTCGCCGCCCTCGAAAAGTACAATTTTCCCGGCGTCACCTACCGTCAAACTTTCTTCCAGCCCACGTTCCAAAAGCACGCCAAAGTAACCTGCGGCGGCCTCCAGCTTCACGTGACCGATCGCACCACCTTCACGCCCGTACTCGTCGGCATCGCCATGATCAAAACCGCCCACGATCTCTACAAAGACAGCTTCGAATGGAAACGCGAGGCCTACGAATATGTCTTTGACAAAAACGCGTTCGATGTCGTGAGTGGGACGGACAAGATCCGAAAGGCGATCGAAGCGGGGGCATCGCTGGACGAGATAACGGCCGGCTGGCCAAACGGCGTGGCAGAATTCAATGCTCTACGGGAGAAGTATCTGTTTTATTGATGGCGTTCTTCGTAGGTTAAGATGTTGTCCGCCATTCCGCCGAAAACGAAGTGGTGAAACGGCAGTACCGAGTACCAGTATAACCGTCCTAGAAGCCCTCTTGGGCGGAATGTTGCAGTCTGCTTGAAGAGGCTTTTGTCACCCTCCTCCGCGATCTTCAGTTCAAGCCACGCCTCTCCCGGCAGCTTCATTTCGGCGTAAAGCAACAGACGCCGATCCGCTTTATCGGCGACCAGCACTCGCCAAAAATCAAGAGTATCTCCCGCATTTATCGTGTTCTTGCTCGTCCGTCCCCTACGCAGCCCGACCCCGCCGACCGCCTTGTCCATAAGGCCGCGAACCGACCACAACCAATTTGCGTAATACCAGCCGCGCCTCCCCCCTATCGACCATATATTTTCTAACACCGGTTCGCCGTCGCCTTTGATCTGGCGTTCCTGTCTGTCGGAGTAACATCCGTTTTCAGGGACCTCTATATGTTCGAGCAGGCGGTTGTCTTTGTAACTGGAAGCAAGAGAATCCTTCCAGCTTGATGCAACGCTGTTTTGGCCTATCTTTTGAAAGGCAAGTTCCACGGCCTCTCTGTAGCTTATTGGATCGATCTCAAGTAGATCGATAAGCTCGTTATTCTTGGCGACCACCTCAACCTTCATACTTTTGACCAAATTGACGGCAAGTTTGAACGACGTACTGGTGACAAAATATAGCCAATAGGACGAGAGCTTGGGGCTCATTACCGGGACGGTGAAGATGAATCTCTTTAGTCCGCGAACATCCGCAAACTGCAGCAGCATTTGTTTATAGTCTAAAACGTCAGGGCCGCCGATATCGTAAGAACCGCCGTACGTTTCTTCGCGGAACAATACTCCCGTCAAACATTCCAGAACGTTCCTAATGGCTATTGGCTGGGTGCGAGTATTCAGCCATTTCGGTGCGATCATGACAGGAAGCTTTTCGACGAGATCACGCATTATTTCGAATGATGAGCTGCCCGAACCGACGATTATGCCCGCCTTAAGCGACGTTACGGGTACGCCGCTCGTGCGAAGTACTTCGTCGACGTTTTTTCTCGAAGCAAGATGCTTTGAAAGATTTTCGTCATTTGTAATGCCCGTAAGGTAAATGACCTGCTGAGCGTTTGTCTGGTCGACAAGTTTAACGAAATTGGCCGCAGCCCGGGCTTCGAGCTTTTCAAAACTGTCCGAGCTATCGCTCATTGAATGGATGAGATAATATGCGGCATCGATGTCTTCAAGGCCTGTGGCCGAAAGGTCGTCGTGCAAAAAGTCAGCCTCAAAGATCGTTATCGCAGGATTGTCGTAGACGCCCCCTTTTGGAAACCGGTCCTTGTCCCGAACACAGCAAACGACCTCGTGCCCCGCGTCGAGCAGTCGCGGCAAAAGTCGTTTTCCAATATATCCATTGGCACCGGTAAGTAGTATCTGCATAGAAATAGGCTGCTTCGATACTATCATTTAGGAGTACCCTGAAGCGGGCGGGCAGCCTGACCGGTGGTTAATTTGGACGATTTGAATTTCTCGCAGAACTTTCAGCCCCGGTGCCGACAATCGAAGAAGATCATGGCGCCAGGCCCGGTTCGTATTTCAGCATAAATTCAAGAAACTTTGAGGTCTCGACCATATCCTTGCCTTGGAATCGGATGCTGTGGGCGTCTGTTCGTTCAACTATCGACAGGTAGCTCAGCATCTCAGCCGGGCGGTAATTCTTGAACCGTACGTCAAGGCGTACCGGCGTCGCCACTTTGTAGGGTTTAAAATCATTGAGGCGGCCTATGGCCCGTTTGACCTTTTCGCGGATCAGATCATTTGCGGCTTCGGGCATCATCGTCCTGGCCGAGTGAAAACCATAATTCCACTTCACCACCGCGTTTTCGATGTTGCCTAACAGGGCCGTCGTTTCCTTAACGGCAGCATCGTCGCCTGAGACCATGATGACGGGGACGTTGAAATGTCCGGCGATCGCGGCATTGACGCCTGCCTCGGGCATCGAGACGCCGTTTAACTTAATATCTGCGAGATTTGCGCTTGACATTGTATGGGCGCGAACGCCTTCGGGGTTAGTTGTGCTTGCGTGGTACCCGATAAAGATCGCCCCCGCGAAGGTCTCATCAATCCCCTGCATCATCATCAGTGGACGCGGCCATGAACGAACGAGCGTGATATTTTTCGGCAGCCTTTCGATCAGCAAATTCTCACCGTTGCCGTGCGAATCACTGACGACGATCTCGGTTGCACCGGCTTCAAAGGCAGCCTCGATCGCAGTGTTGACCTCCTGGGTCATAAATCCGCGGAAGCGTTCGTACTCGAAATTTCCCGGCGATAACTGGTCGCCGGACACCACGCCGACCACACCTTCCATGTCGGCCGATATGTAAATTTTCATTCTTTTTACTTGAGCATTAACACCGAGGGTCAGGCCGATGGTCAGGAAAAATAGCAAACATGCCGCGCCGAATCCAAGTTTCATAATTCATTTCACCTTTCGCTAATTTACCCGCCGCTGACGGCGTTGAAGATATGCAGTTCGGTTCCGGCGTCAATGTGAGTTTGCAGGCCGTTGAGCCGGCGGATGTCCTGGCCATCGTAGAAGATGTTCACATGACGGCGGATCTCGCCTTGCTCGTTCAAAATACGGTCACGGAGGCTGAGGTGGTGGAGCCACAATGAATTCAGGAGGTCGCTGACCGTTTTGTGACTGCCGGACAAACCGATCTCGGTCAGCCCGTCGCTGAAATTTTTGAGGTGGCCGCTGAGATAGATCTTGTATGACATTTTTTCCCAAACCGAGAAAGCAAAACTAAAAACCGCGATCATCAGATCGAACCTAATATGCCCTGACGCAATTTATCTCCGGCAGCGAACCCTGGATCATCGTCCACGAATCGCCATTATCGGTTGAACCAAAAAGTTTGCCGTTCTTCGTGCCAAAGTAAACATCGTCTCCGGTCGAATCCATTGCGTCGCGAAGTATGACCTCATACGCGTTCTCTTGCGGCAGGCCTTTGGTCAGGGCTTTCCAGGAATCACCTTCGTCGCCGCTGCGGTAAACGCGGAGTTTGCCTTCGCATGTAAATCGTTCCGCGTCGGCTTTTAGCGGGATGATAAAGACGTTCCCGTTTTCGGTGACCGTTACCGGAAAACCAAAATTGGACGGCAGGCCGTGCTCGATCTCTTCCCACGTATTTGCTCCGTCGCGGCTTCGGTAAACGCCGTGATGATTTTGCAGGAAGAACGTGTCCTTATTGGCCGGATGCCGGACGATCTTGTGCACGCACTGGCCGAATTCGGGATACGGATCGGGCAAAAAGTAGGCCTTAACGCCTTTGTTCGTTACGTTCCAACTCCTGCCCCCATCGGCCGATTGATAGACGCCGCCAGTCGAGATAGCGATCTTTAGGCTATTAGGGTCGTCCGCGTCCGTAACGATAGTGTGGACCGCCAGCCCTCCGAAACCAGGCGTCCACTGCTCGCGGTGCGGATGGTCCCAAAGACCGCGATTAAGCGACCATGTATTGCCGTTATCGCGTGATTCAAAGATCGCCGCCGGTGCAACGCCGACGTAAAGCGTGTCATTTTCGGCTCCGGCAGCGATCTGCCAAATATTCTCAAGCGATTTTTCCGTGTCAGCCGGAAACTTGATCCGCATCTCCTCGGGAACGTCCCAGGTTTTTCCATCGTCGTCAGAAAATACAAGCTCGGCCCCCCAATGCAAACTCTGCGGCGAGGCCCAGATACGATTCCGGCCAGCCCGACGATCGAGCATCATCGAATAGACAAATCGTCCCGCGAAATGCGGCCCGTCCAGCGACCATTTGCCGCCGCTGCGCTCAAGAATAAAAGCACCTTTTGCGGTTCCGACAAGAAGTTTACTTGATATCTTGGCCATAGTTCCTCGATGTTCCGAGTTGATGACGCCCTTTTGAGGCCGTCTGCCCTGGTGCGTTACTAGGACTCGGCTAAACGCGCAGGCCTTTGCATCAGAACCAACTACTTTTTTTCTTCGACCCGCCGCCGAAGATGCTTCCCAATACGCCGCGAACGATGGTGTTTCCGATCTGCCTTCCGATCGATGAACTGGCCGAGCGGGCAACACTCTTAGTGATCGATTCCACCATAGTATCGGGAGCCCGGGCCGCGGCCCTTTCAGCCTTGGCCTGCCGCTCGGCCTCCTTCTCTGCTTCCTGGGCAGTTTTCGCCTCGGCATCGGCGACCATCTTCTCTTCCGTCTTTTTCGTAAGGATCTCAAATGCCGATTCGCGGTCAAGGGCATTCTCATATGCGCCCGCGACGAGCGAACCGCTTAGCAGTTGTTGACGCTGTTCGGCACTGATCGGCCCGATGTGGCCGGCGGGCGGCACGACGAAGGCCCGATCGACGATCGTCGGCACACCTTTTTCGTCGAGTGTCGAGATAAGCACTTCGCCTACGCCGAGTTCGGTTATTACTTTTGCCGTATCGAGCTCAGGATTTTCGCGGAACGAAGTCGCAGCGGCTTTGACGCCTTTTTGTTCCTGCGGGGTGTAAGCACGAAGCGCGTGCTGAACACGATTGCCGAGTTGGGCGAGGACCTTTTCCGGGATGTCCGCCGGGTTCTGAGTAACAAAATAAACTCCGACGCCCTTGGACCGGATCAGGCGAACGACCTGTTCAACCTTGTCGATCAACGCCGGCGGAGCGTCGGAAAACAACAGGTGTGCCTCGTCGAAAAAGAAGACCAGTTTCGGTTTGTCGAGGTCACCGGCTTCAGGCAGCGACTCAAAAAGCTCGCTCAAAAGCCATAGGAGAAAAGTCGAGTAAAGCTTCGGTGCGTTGATCAACTGATCGGCGGCCAGCAAATTCAGCACACCTTTGCCGCCGACGCTTTGAATAAAATCGTCCAGCTTTACGGCAGGCTCGCCAAAGAACAGATCACCGCCCTGTTCGTCCAACTGCAGCAAACCGCGCTGTATCGCCCCGATGGAAGCAGTCGAAACATTGCCGTACTTCAGCGTCATCTCGGCCGCGTTCGCGCCTACATACTGCATCAGCGATTGCAGGTCCTTCAGATCCAGCAGCAGCAGGCCGTTATCGTCCGCATACTTGAACGCGATCGACAGTACGCCCTCCTGTGTGTCGTTCAACTGCAGCAGGCGGGCGATCAGCAGCGGGCCCATTTCAGAAGCGGTTGCCCGGAGCGGGTGCCCCTGCTTTCCGAAAACATCCCACAATGTTGCGGGAAAACCCTCGAATGCCGGTTCAATGCCAAGCTGCTCGTTGCGGGCATCGATCTTTGCATTCCCGCCGCCGGGCTGCGTTACGCCTGTCAGGTCGCCTTTTATGTCGGCCATAAAGACCGGCACGCCGCGCAAGCTAAAGCCTTCCGCCAGCTTCTGCAGCGTCACCGTTTTGCCGGTGCCGGTCGCGCCTGTGATCACGCCATGCCGGTTTGCCATCTGCGGCAGCAGAAAAAACTCCGCCGCCTCTCGTTTTGCTACAAGTATTGGATCTGCCATATAGATAAGGTGAAATGCGCAAAAAGTGTAAATGTGAAAAGCAAAACTATCTCACCAAGCGATGCTCTTTCACTTTTTCACTCTGTTACCTTTGTTACGCTGTCGCCGATTTGTCCGCATCGTGCGGAGCGTCGCAATTTACCATCCAGTTGATGCCGAATTTGTCGGTCAGCATACCGAATGCCTCGGCCCAGAACGTCTTCTCAAGTGGCATCGTCACCGTGCCGTCCTTTGAGAGGTTGTCAAAAAATGTCTTTGCTTTGTCGGTGTCGTTCAGGCCGATAGCGAGCGAAATGTTGCTGCCGGCGGAAGCCTGATTGTTTTCGGGATTATCACTCGCCATGATGTGCGTATCGCCTATCTTTAACGTGCAGTGCATTACCTTGTTGTCTCCTGCCATTCCTTCCATCGGGGATTCGCCATAGCGCTGCATGAATAATATCTCTCCGTCCAACGCATCTTTGTAAAAGTTGACCGCTTCTTCGCAATTGCCGTTAAAATTTAGATATGGTTGTACTCCGATCATTTCGTTTTTCTCCTTTAGAATGTTTTCAGCAGATACAGCCCACTGACTTGATTCAACACTTCTCGTATTTCCAATTTCGACTTTTACCCTCATTCAGCCATTCGATGGTGGTTGCCAGACGCTTGTTACGAGTCGGTACGGTTTTTGCCTCCGTTATCCATTCGACATACTCTTTCTTATGGCTGTAGCTGAATTTGTCGAACGCCGCCTTTGCCTTCGTATTCTTTTTCAATTGTCCCGCCAGATCAGTTGGGATCTCAAGTTCCTTCTTTTGTAAAGGCTCTTTCTTCGGGACCTTGATGCCCTTTTCGTTTAGTTCAACCGCCTGATGCACGAGACCAATGATGACCCGGTCATCAGGAAGGTCGTCCAATGACGCGATCCGCCCAAAACTTCCCATCGCAGTCTTTTGCTCCGGAAACGCATCGGTCTCCATAAGCGACTGTTTCCAAAAGCCAAGAGCACAATGGTTCTTAAATGCCGCCATATGACAGACAACGCCCTTGTGGTCGAAATGCGGCATGCTCCATTTCATCGTTTCCTCGATGTCAGGGCAAGCCTTATGCACGATCTTCCGGATGCGTTCGAGTATCGGCTTTGCGAAATCGGCGGATCTCTCGATATAAGCGTCAATTCTTGGGTCTATGTTCGGCATAGCCTTCTCCCTTCATGCATCCGCGTTTCTGGAACTGCCGAAATTATATCCGATTTTCCCGCCGAATGACCAACTTTAGCCCTGACCATTTTTCATCGACCGCGCAGACCTTTACATCGACGAGACCGAGTGGAAACGCGGCCTCGCGGATCGTATCTTCCGTAATTTCGGTCGGCAGTTTCGCGGCCTTTTTGTACCATGATACCCAGATCGAGCCGTTTTGTTTGATCAAATTGCGGGCATTCGCAAGCCCCTGGAAAAGACCGTTACGCGAGTTTGTGAAAAGATGCAAAATATCGGCATCACTCACAGGCCTTTCGACGATGATCACGCGTTCGGGAAGCGGGCCGATCAGCTCGCGGTAGTTTTCGGGCGCGTCGAGCGTAACGACCTTCATTCCTTCTTTAATGCCGAGCTTTTTAACCAGCGGTGTTCCCGAATATCCCGTTGTCATAACATTGTTACCAGAACTTTTCTTTCCCGCGGGCCGTCAAATTCGCACAAATAGATGCCTTGCCAGCGGCCCAGACAAAGCTTGCCGTCCTTAACCGGGATCGTCAGACTCGACCCGACAAGCGACGATTTTATGTGAGCGTCCGAGTTGTGTTCGAAGTGCTTGAAATGCGGATCGTACTGAGGTATCAGGCGGTTCAAAGATCCAAGCATGTCGCTTTTTACATCCGGGTCGGCGTTCTCGTTTATCGTAAGGCCGCACGTCGTGTGCTGCGTGAAAAGCACGCAAATACCGTCGGCGATCCCGCTTGCGGAGACGCTATTCTGCACGTCGCGGCTGATCTCGACCATTTCCTCGCGATGCGAAGTTGTGATGCTCAACGACTTCATATATTCCACAAAGGCTTTCCAAAAACCCTAGTATATGCCAGCCACATTTTACTTACCGAAATCATGCCATAGGATTCGATTTGGTAAACTCGTAATGAAAAAAGAATTCATCACGGAGATCTTATGAACTGTTTTACCTTTATCCGATTTCTCGGCACCATACTTGTCCTCGCAGTCAGTTTTATTTCCGCGCAAAATCGATTCGACGGATATTCGCTCGATGTAAGCGCGGATCGTGCGGGCAATGGCGGTGCATGCCCTGTACGCTATCTTTCTCAGAACAATGAAATGAATCATATCCAGGTCTTTCTTGCCGGCACAAACCTTCGCACTCCGGCGACCGGGTTGACAGGCTGCGACAACAGCAAGGTGCAAGGCAACCGCGTGGCTCCCAGTCCATACGACCAAAAATGGTGTTTTCAGGGGCCCGAGGAACTGTATGAGATCAAGCTTAGTAATGGCAACTCCTATCTTTGGCCGATGATCGGCCGCGAGACGGGTTTCTACAACCTCAAGGATTTCCGCCCGGTGCGGCGAGTCGAAGGCCCAACGCCAAAATATACCTACAGCGATCCGCCCGATTATACCAGGGCATTTCGCAATGCAATGATGATAATGGCAAGCCGCCGGGGCGGAACGCTCATTGTCCCGGACGGCGATTATATTGTCGGAACCACCGACGGAAACACCCGCGACCCGTCCTATGACGCGATCACGATACCGGCGGGCGTTAACATTATCGGTGCCGGCGGCATCAGCTCGGTTCCCTCCACTAACTTGATCTATCGCCACAGTGCCGCGCGAATAAGGCTTCGAAACAACAACCAGACCATCTTTCGCATCGGCGGTTGTACAACGAACATCAGCGTCCGTAATTTAGAGCTGCTTGGCAACGCGGCCCTTTACGGTGAGCCGCGTCGCGACCGCACCGGAACCTATGGGATCGAAGCAGTTGGCAAATGGGCGATCGATCCGGTGACAAAGGCCCACACCGCCAATAGCAGCCTTCATTTTACATTCGACAACCTCGTGTTTCAGGCATTCGATACCGGGATAATCGTGCAAAATGCCAACCCCGGAACATGCAAAGCCACCGAGCAATTGTGTTACTCGTGGCAATTCGATCTTGTCCGCGTAAACAACTCGGCGTTTATAAACAACGCCACCGGCATCTCTATCGACACGGCGAACACCGACTGGATAGTTTCAAGTTCGACGTTCAATTACCTTGCCGCCGAGGCTCCCGGGATAGGGATTCATCTTAAACGCGGCGGTGCCTTTTTAATGGAAAGTACGTTCGGCGGCGGCTATGATTATGGCGCCTCCATTGGGGGAACTTTCCTTTACATCGACAATTACAGCATTGTAACGATCATAAACTCTTCGTCCGAGTCCAGCCAACGCAGCATTTTTGCCGCCGGATACGGTGCTATATCCAATATGACCTTAACGCTTCTCGGCAACAATTTTAGCGACAAGATCGAGCTTGGCGGCAGAATGAATTTTTCGTCAACCGGCAATATTTATGCCGGATACACGATGGAGACCGGCCCGAATGTGACGGTCAATTCGGTCGGCGACAAATTTTGTGTCGATCCGACCATCGGCCCGGGGCTTTGCCTCGATAAGCCGGTCAGCGGCAACGCGGTGAACGATCCGGGATTCAAGGGCGGCAAAGTTATGTTTCGATCCGGCCGCCTGCCCGAAGGATCGGGTCAATTTCGGCTTAACCGCCAGCCAAATCTATTTGGATACGACGTCGAGATCAACTCGGGCCTTTTGCAGCACGACCCGAATACGACGTTCAAGGACATCAATGCACTGGCGGCCGCGGTCGAGACCGGATCGCGAGTCAAAGACGGTGCCATCGTTTACTGCAAGGACTGCAAAAAAACATCCGGCGGCCTCTGCACCCAGGGCCAGGCCGGCACAGACGGCGCCTTCGCCAAACGCATCAACAACCAGTGGCGGTGTGATTGACAGGAAACTGCGACGGATCCGGGGCCGGACATAAATGGTTTCCGTTCGCTCCGCAATGCCGGATGCGGCGTGCTACAATTTGCCGTGCTGCACGACCAAGGCGGTGGAGTGTGAGGTGAAATGAGCAACGTCGAGTTGATCTTGTACGAATCTCCCGAGGGGAAAACCAGCGTCTCCCTGCATTATCAGGACGAAATGTTTTGGCTGCAGCAACGCCTGATCGCGGAGCTTTTCGGCGTGAGCATCCCGACCGTAAACGAGCATATTCAGAATATATTTTCTTCAGGCGAACTGTCGCCGGAACGAACTATTCGGAAATTCCTAATAGTTCAACGCGAGGGAAACCGGGATGTAGAGCGCGAGATCGATTTCTATCAACTGGATGTAATAATCGCGGTCGGGTAT
Source organism: Pyrinomonadaceae bacterium (assembly GCA_041745075.1). Taxonomy (GTDB): domain Bacteria; phylum Acidobacteriota; class Blastocatellia; order Pyrinomonadales; family Pyrinomonadaceae; genus OLB17. Next base: position 30,800 of record JBGTJP010000160.1, read on the forward strand.
CGCGTCAACTCATATCAGGCAACAAAGTTTCGGATTTGGGCCACGGAAACACTCCGCGAATTTATCATCAAGGGGTTCGTGCTTGATGACGACCGACTGAAACAGGGAAAACATTTCGGCAAGGACTATTTTGACGAACTGCTTGAGCGCATTCGTGAAATTAGAGCGAGCGAACGCCGTTCGCTCCGCATACCGGATGCGGCGTGCTACAATTTGTCCGGGCTGCGTATAACACTCCTATGACCGAACTAATTTGGGACGGAAAGTACAAGGACGGCAAGAAAGTCACGCCCGTTCGGATAGCTTTGCCCTTTCAGACGATCGAGACGATAAACGAATCCTCGGCCGACCGCGAAAAGCGTTTGGGATCGCTGTTCCAGCAAAAGGAAGAGACGACGTGGCGCAACCGCCTGATCTGGGGCGATAAGAAATACGTTCTGCCGAGCCTTTTGCCCGAATTCGCCGGAAAGATAAACCTCATCTACATCGACCCGCCGTTCAACGTCGGCGCCGATTTTTCGTTCACGGCAAAGATCGCCGACGACCCCGAAACCGAATACGAAACCGCCGAATTTGTAAAACAGCCGAGCATTATTGAGCAGAAGGCTTATCGGGATACGTGGGGAAAAGGGCTCGACAGCTACATGCAATGGTTTTACGAAACTGCCCTTTTTCTGAAGGAGTTGCTTGCGAGCGATGGAAGTTTGTATGTGCACTTGGATTGGCATATTGGACATTATGCAAAAGCAGTTTTAGACGAAGTTTTTGGATACGAGAATTTTCAGCGCGAAGTTATTTGGGCGTTCGACACGAAATCCGGATTTAAGACGATAGCCAAGAATTGGATTCGAAGTCATGACACGATCTATTATTACTCAAAAAGCAAAGATAGGAAGTTCAACAAACAGTACGGTGAGTACGATCCGAAATACTTAAAGAGATTTAAACATATTGACGAGGATGGACGGCGCTATCGGGACGATCGATCGGGAGGACGGCGCCAATATATCGACGAGTCAAAGGGTGTTCAAGCCGCCGATGTTTGGAAAGATATTAAATCATTTCAACAAGACGCGACGTTAGAGGAATATCTTCAATACGACACCCAAAAACCCGAGTCTTTGCTCACGAGGGTTCTGAGCGCCAGCAGCAACGAAGGCGATCTTGTTCTTGACTGTTTTTGCGGCAGCGGCACGACGGCGGCGGTGGCGGAAAAGCTGAACCGCCGCTGGATAACGTGCGATCTGGGCCGCTTTGCGATTCACACGGCCCGCAAACGACTGCTCGGCATCGATAATGTAAAACCATTCGTCGTCCAGAACCTCGGCAAATACGAACGCCAGCAATGGATGGACGCGGAATGGAACGCGGACACTCTTGTCCGCAATGAGGGCGAAGCCCGAACAACCGCATCGCCGGAGGAACCGGGGATGCGGACAAGAGTGTCCGCGCTCCGTCAGGAGCGCGAATACCGCCATTTCATCGTCGAGCTTTATCACGCAAAATCGCTTGACGGCTACACGTGGCTGCACGGTGCGAAAGCGGGCCGGATGGTCCACGTCGGCAGCGTCGATGCACCCGTAACCGTCGAGGACATAAAGGCAGCAATAAAGGAATTCTGGAAAATGGCCGGCGGCGAGAGCGAAGCCGCTTCAAACGGCATCGATTTTCTCGGCTGGGATTTTGCCTTTGACGTGAACGAGACCGCCGCCCATTTCGCGAACGCAAACAACGTAAACGCCTCGTTCAAAAAAATTCCCCGCGAGGTGCTCGAGAAAAAAGCCGTCGAACAGGGCGATATAAAATTTTACGAACTTGCCTCTCTAGGTGTGAAGGTAAAAACGGGCAAAAAACAGATCGAAGTTTCGCTAACCGATTTCATCATCCCGCCCGACGACGTGCCAGAAGAAGTTCGCGGCAAGATAACACACTGGAGCCAATGGATAGACTACTGGGCCGTGGACTGGAATTATCGCGGCGACACGTTCCACAACGAATGGCAATCGTATCGAACGAAAAAAGAACCCAAGATCGACCTGACCGCCAGAAATACCGATGTGAAACCGGGCAAATATACGGTGCTGGTCAAAGTGATAGATATTCTGGGCAACGACACGACCAAAGCGGTCGAGGTAGAAGTTTAGCGGCTTGCCGCATCGCAGTGCGGAAAGGCTAGGCCTTTCCGTTGGCTCTCAACAAAATCCCTCCCGCTTCTCGCGGATCTTGAAGTAGTGGGAGAGCGTGCGGTC
>JBGTJP010000161.1:0-10509 GCA_041745075.1 Pyrinomonadaceae bacterium
CGTTGAAGCCCAAAAGCCCCGACGCCCTGGATGCTGGTAAAAATTCCTTCTTTTCTGATCAGAAGACTCATTGAGAAATGATTTTAGACAAGTCGTCGTCACAAGAGCCTAGGCGTCCTGACGGACAAACCGCACCCGGTCGCCCGGACGGAAAAGGCATGGCGAGGTTTGATCGTCTGTTAGAAGCTCCGTATTCGTGCGGCCGATGATCTGCCAGCCGCCGGGCGATTCGGCGGGATAGATGCCTGCCTGGCGGCCGGCGATCGCGACGCTGCCCTTTGGTACGGCAAGCCTCGGGGCTGATTTTCGGGGCATGGCTATCCGCTCATCTACCTTTCCCATGTAAGCAAAGCCCGGAAGAAAGCCGAGCATATAAACCCGATAGATCTGGCCAACAAAGATCTCTATCACTTGCTCGACAGACATTCCCCTTTTGTCCGCGATCTCGGCAAGGTCCAGCGCGGATTCAGGAGCAAAGCTGACCGGGATCTCGACGGTTCGCCGTGGATCGTCTTTGATATCCGTCAACCGCGAAAGGGCCGAGCGAACCTCATTCTCGACCATGCTGAAAGCGGTTTGAGCCGCATTGCGTTTGGCTATTACCCTATCGGCCCGGTAAAAAATAGTGGTCGAGGCGACCGCGGGAACGGCTTCGACAAGACCGGGAAACGGAGCGTTCGTGAAGTATTCGGCAAGGCGAATGGCGGCGTTGTTCAACGCCTCAGACATCTCGTCGCCGAACTCGACGGTCAGCGCGTTGTCGCCAAGCGGAAAGATCCTTGCGGGCTTTAAATCCATCTCTATCGTGTCCTTTGTTTCGGATCGAGGTATTCGCGAAGGCCGTCGCCAATGAAGTTGAAAGCAAGCACCGTCAAGGCGATAGCTACGCCGGGAAAGAACAGCACGTGGGGAGTGATGCTGAAATACTGCCGTGCCTCTTCGATCATCGTTCCCCAACTCGGTGCGGGCGGGGGTATGCCGAGGCCGAGAAATGAAAGCGAGGCTTCGGACAAGACAGCACCCGCCATCCCGAGCGACGCCTGGACAATCAGCGGCTGGATCGCGTTCGGCATTATGTGCGAGAAGAGAATTCGCATATTGCCCGCACCCAGGGCCTTGGCGGCCTGGACGAAATCGTATTCGCGGACCTTCAAGACCTGTCCGCGCATGACGCGGGCATAGCCGACCCAGCCGATAATGCACAATGCCAGGATCAGTTTGCCAAGCCCGGCACCGAGAAACGCTACAAGGGCGATCGCAAGCAACAGGCCGGGAAAGGCCAGGAATACGTTAAAAAGATAGCCGGATAGGAATTTATCGATCCAGCCGCCGTAAAAGCCCGCGATCGAGCCAATAAAAATGCCGACAACGCTTGAAACGGCGACTACCGTTATACCTACTTGCAGCGAGATGCGTGCGCCGAAGAGGATGCGTGAGAAAATGTCGCGTCCGAGCGAATCGGTCCCGAACCAATGATCGGCCGAGGGTTCCGCAAACCTGATCGCAAGGTCCTGCGCGTTTACATCGTGCGTCGCCAGAAACGGCGCAAAGATCGCGACAAGTACGATCAATGCCGCAATGGCTATGCCGATGTAAGAGAGCCTGTTCATACTAAGGTCCAACAAACTTCAGTTTTGTTGCCTCGCTCGCGAAAGGCCACCTAGCCGCAAACTAAAGTTTGCGGGACACACGTCCAACAAACTTCAGTTTGTTGACTGTCGCGAGTGTAGCCCGCCGGGCCGCAAACTAAAGTTTGCGGGACATGTTCATGATAGCCGAATCCTGGGATCAAGCCTCCTGTAAACAAAGTCGGTCAATGTATTCGCGACGATATACGTCACGCTGATAACGAGTACACAGCCTTGTACCAGGCGGTAATCCCGCTTCGCGATTCCGTCTTCCAGAAGCAGCAGGCCGAGGCCCTGCCAACTAAATATTTTTTCGGTAATTATCGCACCCGCAAGCAGGACGCCGAGCTGCAGGCCGAGCACGGTGACTACCGGGATAAGGCCGTTCTTCAATACATGTTTATAGACGACCTTTCGCTCGCTCAGGCCTTTCGCGCGGGCGGTGCGGACGTAATCCTCACCCAGTTCTTCGATCACGCTCGAACGGACCATACGCGTCAGGATCGCCGACAACGCGGCACCGAGCGTGACGGCGGGCAATACAATATCTTCCGGATACAAACTGCCGGTCGGCGAAAACCAGCCGAGCTTCACCGCAAAAACATAAACGAGGAAAGGGCCGATCACGAACGTCGGCAGCGAAATGCCGAGCAATGCGACGAACGATGCGGCGTTGTCGATCAGTTTGTTTTTGTTCGTACCCGCGAGGACGCCGAGCGGAATTGCGATGCCGACCGCGACCAGCATCGCGGCAAGTGCAAGCTTTATTGTCGCGGGGTAACGCTCCAGGATCATTTCAAGGACGGGCCGGTCGGTTCGAAACGAAGTTCCCAAATCGCCGTGCAGCAGGCCGGTCCAATATTCGAGATAGCGGTTGTTCGTCCCATTCCAGACAAAACCCTGCTCGCGGTCAATAGAAAAGAAGAACGCCGGACGGTCGAGGCCGTGTTTTTGATTGAAGTTCGCGATCTGCTCCGCTGTCGCAGTCTCGCCGAGGATCGTACCCGCGGGCGAACCAGGAACAAGTTCGATCAACAGCGTGACCAATGACACAACTGTCCAGATGACCAGCAGCGTCAGTGCAAGCTGGCGGGCGAAACCTAAGAATTTGTATTTCATTCCAAACGGAGCGGGCGATTAGATTTTATTATTTCGCGGCTGATATAACAAACAACTTTCTTTATCCCGTTGCCGGACGAGTTGGCGGCGGCGTCCTGATCGTCGGGTTCTTCGAAAATCACGCAAAATTAGTTTGTATTTCTAAATAAGTGACAAGTGATAGGTGAAAACTGAAAATTGGAAGTAAACTCTTAACTTATCATTTACCAGCTATCACTTTTCACTTATTCCGAACAAAAATCCGCGACTAATTCATGACTCCGTCGGTTTTCAAACGACTCTATGCCGCGCTATTCCAAAGGTTTCGCACGCCGTCGCTATTGTTCGATTCGCAGGGTCTATTTCCGCGTTCCCGAATGGATCGCGGCGATGCCGCCGGTCAGGTTTTTGTGCTTGACGTCGGCGAATCCCGTGTCGGTCATCATTTTTGCGAGATCCTTTTGATCGGGGAATTTTGAGACTGAATCGGGCAGATATTCGTACGCTCCGCGCGAACCGCTGACAAGGCCGCCTATGCGCGGGAGGATCTTTGTAAAGTATAAATTAAACAACGATTTAAAACCCGGGATAGGCGGTGTGGAGAATTCGAGGACGACAAGCTTTCCGTTCGTCTTTAGCACTCGGCGAAGCTCGCCAAGGCCGTCGAAAAAATTCGGCAGATTGCGCAGCCCGAATGCGATCGTGACCGCGTCAAAGCTCTGATCGGCGAACGAAAGCCGCATAGCGTCGGCTTCGACATAGGGCACGTCGAGCGAGAGTTTTCCGGTCTTTTCGTTGGCAAGGTCGAGCATCGGGCGGCAAAAATCGGTGCCGATGATTTTTGCTTTTGAATGCGACCGCAGCTCGATGGACAGATCGCCGGTTCCGCATGCGACATCGAGCACGATGGCGTTCTCATCCGCCAAAACCTCCGCGAGGCCCTCCCGGACGATCCGCCGCCAGCGTTTGTCGATATTCGCCGACAGCACGTGGTTTAGCACGTCATATCTGCCCGCGATACCCGAAAACATTTCGTGTACAGCGTTTGAGTGGGCTATCTCAGAAGCGGTCCGTTCGGGTTGCATTAATTAGAAGTTGCGGTGGGTTCGTCCGCGAAAACCAGCACAAACGCGAACTGTTCCTTCCGCAGTTTTTCCAGCACGCGTTGGACGTCCGCGACCTTCACGTTTTTAGCATTTTCAACTTCTTTGAGGACGGGCCCGAGCTTATATGTGTCTGCGTCCAGCCAAAGTTCGGCAATGTTGTCCGGGTTCAAACGGGCGATCCATTCGCGGTTTACCGTATCGAATTCTTCCTGTGTAACCGCCGTTTTCAAAAGATCGGCCTGGTAGGAACCGGTCTCACCGGGCAGAGCGATCTTATCTCCTTCTTTCTTTATCGCACCGAGATTCCACCCGGAAACGCCAAATACATACGAGCCCGGCAAGACGCGCGGTTCATTGCGGACAAAGCTGTTCTGCCCGTCGCGTTTCTTGAACCGGTTTTCAAGGATCTTTTGCAAAATTTTCGAGGCATAAAAATCCGGGCTGTTTCTGGCAAGTCCGCGGGCCGCAAAGCGGAACTCGCTCGTATTCGGCATCGGTGAATCGACCACAGGCACGCCGGCCTGTGGAGCGTCCGGCTGACGGAACGTCGAAGGTATTTTCTTGTCCGATTTCAGCCATGCGCCAAAATAACGGCGGGAGGCACGAAAGGCGAGCGGTGGATCGATCGGGCCTGAGATCGCGAGCGTCGCGTTGTCCGCGGTCAAAAGGCGTTCCCTGGCGAAAATAAGGTCTGCAAAATCGATCTTTGGGATCGATCCGCTGCTGCCCATTTCAGGCCTTCCGTATGGAAAAGTACCAAACAGGCGTTTCGCTACCGCGCGGTCGGCCACGTATGCAGGGTCTTTTTCCGCCTCCATTACTTTTGCCAGAAGCTCGGCTTTTAAAGCGGCCGTCGATTCCTTCGTCAATTCCGGATTAGCGATCGCTTGAGCAACGGTTTCAAGCAGGGTTAGAAAATCGGAACTTCGTGAGGTTGCGTCGATCTGGATATAATCGTAATTACAGGTTATCTGCAGGCTTCCGCCAAGCTCGTCGGCAAAAAATGTGCGTGATGTTTCATTCTGAAAAAAGCTTTCCGACAGGAGCTTCAGCACGCCTTCGCGGTCCTGCGGGTCAAAGGATGATCCGCCGTGAATACGCAGTTTGAGAGACACCTTATCCGCTGCCGGAGTGTTGAAGACAAGTATTTTCAGCCCGTTCAGCAGCTTCTCCTGGCGCGGCGTCCCCGACGGTTTTTGGGCCGTCGCCGTCGATACAAGGCCAATAAAAAGGCTGCAAACAGCAACAGTTAAAAAGAGCGGTCGTTTGATCATCATTCTGGAAACTTGAGTCGGCAAATAGAAATGCTACCCTTTTTAGTTGCAAAATTCCATCCAGATGTTGTCGCGGCGGTTTGTATGTCATCAATTTGCGTTGGGCCCTGCGTGTTCGGTTTCGTGCTGTTCGGGGTTTTGCTGCGTCCGTTTCGATAGGCAGATCGACCGGACCCGAACGGGAAGTTGTGCCGGAGATGAAAAAGTTGCATTTGTTTAGGCATCGCGTTAAAGACACGCGGCATCTATCTGAATTGAGCAAGGCGGGGCGCAAACCGGTGGTTTTTTTCAGCATATTGCCAAAAACCACCGAAAACGGGTTATAATCAATAGAGAATTTTATTAGACCGGAGAAATTTCCGGGTTAAATATAGCGAGGCCTAAGTAATGGGAAAAATTGTCAAATATTGCAGTTCATGTGACGAAGGATTTGCCGAGAAGTTTGGGTTTTGTCCGAATTGCGCCGCGCCGCTGCAGGCGTTTGAGATGAACCCGCTTGACGGTAAACCGAAAACCGTAGAAGAGCCGAAGGCCGAAAAAAAGACGATCGAAGTGGCGCCGATAACGCACGTGGTTCGCGAAGAAAAACCGAAGGCGGCCGAGGCGTCTGAAGATATTCTTGAGATCGCGGATACGGCCAAAGCGGATTCGAAAGAAGCTATTCCGTCCCCGGGATTCTTGAGCGAGAGCTTTTCGGCGGACAGCGGCGATGCGATCGAGATTCCTAATGCTGACGTGATCGAGCATGAAGCGGTCAAGGACGAACCGGTCTGGACGGCCCCGGCGACCATTCCTTCCGATTCGGGTGAGGTTTATCAGGGCCAGGCTTTTCATAATTACGAACCGGGCAAATATACCAAGGAAGACGACGGCGGCTATTATGTAACGGTCATCCAGGAAAAGAATGTAAAGCAGCGTAATTTGCTTTTGCTGGGTGCGTTAGCATTAATGCTTACGGTTTCGTTCGGATCTTATCTTGTTTCTCTTTTCCAGAAGGACCTCTTTGTCGGCGCCATCGGCGACGAACGCTCGTTGGCGTATTTGATCGATGAAGTGCCGATCGTGGAAGAAGAGACGCCGAAAAAAGATAAGAAAGATTCGGGCGGCGGTGGTGGCGGTGGAAAAAACGATCCGAAGCCGGTAAATCTTGGGGACAGGCCCGATCAGACGCCTAATCCACTTCGTCCGCCCGATCCAAAAGTGCCGCGCCTTTCCGATCCTGACCTCGTACTTCCGCCTCCGTCAACGCAGGGTACGGTGAAGAACGAGAAGAAATATAACCAGTGGGGCGATCCGAATTCTAAATTTGGCGACCTGTCCAGCGGCCCGGGTTCGGGCGGCGGCATGGGAACCGGTATCGGGACCGGTGCCGGAAGCGGCCGCGGAACGGGCCAGGGCAGCGGAAGCGGTTCGGGTTCGGGCGGCGGCGATGGTGATGGAAACGGAAATGGATCAGGCAGCGGCCGGAGCGGTGTCGGAGAACCTCCGCCAAGGCCGGTCGGCGTTACGTCGCCTTTGAAGATCCTCGCCAACCCGAGGGCGACTTATACCGAGGCGGCCCGGACGAACAACGTTCAGGGAAGCGTTTTGGTAAAGGTCACTTTGTTGGCGTCGGGTCAGGTCGGAAGCGTAACGGTCGTTCGCGGTTTGCCGCACGGCTTGTCGGAAAAGGCGATCGCGGCGGCAAGGCTGATCCGGTTTGAGCCCAAGAAGGTAAACGGGGTGCCTGTGACATCTATAAAGACAATGGAATATACTTTCAGCATTTATTAGAATGCCTGAAAACTGTAGATAAGAAAAGGCCGCCCGAAAGGCGGCCTTTTCCAGTTGCCTCCAGCTTTAGCTGGAGGTGAAAAGCAAGGCAAAAAAGGCTTTAGCCAAATACTGGCTAAGTAACTGTGGCTAAAGCCTTAAGGAATCAGTTTGTCGTATTTCGGCCAAAGCCCTATTCTGCTGATCCGGCAACCCCCCGGCTAAAGCCGGAGGCAATTTAAACACAACTACCTGCTATCAACGGTTCGATTTTACTTTTTTAGACACCGGCTTTTCGATGGGCCCCGAAATGACACAAAACTTTACCAAATCACCCGGTTTTATTCTTCGTGCATTTTCGTGTGTTTTAGTGGTTTAAAAACCTGCGGTCAGATCGAACCGTCCGACGCTTTTGATCTTTCTTCCAGCTCGAACCGGTGCCGGTCGCGGCGGCCGATCTTGTCAACTATCTCAAGGGGTTCGTTGTCCTGAAAATCGATACCCATAGCATGGGCGTTGTCTTCGACATCGGACTGGTCGGGCGTGGGATTGTGGCCGAAAACGGATTCGGAGCCGGTCGAATCTTCCCATTCAGCGTCTATATCGCCGCCCGAGTCGGCGGGCGAGGTCGAGTGGTGTTCGCTGAGACGTTCGGCAAGTTCGCCGGGTGCCTGGGGCGCGTGCGAGATCTCATTCTCCATAAAATCCTTGATCTCTTTGTCCGGCGGGGTTTCTTTCTCGTAAAATTCTAGTTCCTTTCCGCGCATTATCGACCTCCTTGATGTAGAACGTGTGAGAAGAGAATATCATACGAGTGAAGAATTGCTAACCACGAAATCGCACGAAAAAATCACGAAATAGGCACAACACAAAGACGATTTTCGTATCCTTTTCGTGTTATTTAGTGGATAAGTTTCTCCGGACTCGTTCAAATAAATACAACTGACTGCGAGGACGGTATTTCGAACCTCTTGCGGCAGCGGTTGTTCTTGCACATAAGCTGGTCGTCAACGCGGACCATATAATCGCGTGATTTGGCAAAGCGAGACTGGTCGTCCTGGCTTAGGTGCCGCGGGGCCTGCCGCTTTTTGCGGCGCGTCAGCCATCGAACATCGTAATCATGCCGTTCCCTGCAAAAAGGGCACGAAAAACTTGCTTTCTTTACTTCCTGGCGCTCGTCGAAAATATCTCGTTCATGCATTAAGTTAAGTTTATCGTTTTTGGGGAGGGTTTGTCAGCACACGCCACAATTTTGCCTTTTCTTCCTTTGCGTTCTTAGCGGGCTTTGCGTGAAACCTGCTTATCTCACGCAAAGCGCGCGAAGGACGCAAAGGGAAACCCTAAGGAAGAAGAATTAGCTCATTGGAAGACCATTCGATCACTCGCCGCCATCAGATAGTTTCCTGAGAAACGCAAAGCTGAATATGCCAGTGTCGTGGCCGTCGGAAAAGTGAAAGTTCAAAGCGTAGCGGCCGACGATGGAAATGTGTTTGAAAGCTATGTCATCGGCGACCGAGTCGTCATCAAGCCGTTTCTTGCCGGTCCATTCGTCAATACAACCGGCACACGGGCAATTTTTTCGCAATATTACCGCGTTATAATGCGTTTCAGCGCCATCCGACCATTCGACCGTGACCTCGCTGTCGCTTTCCTCAATTATCTTTGCGGGTTCGACCATTAAAATTATGAAACGATACGGGCTTCGATCTCGTCGGGATCGATGCCGTAGTGCGTGGCGTGGTAAACGGCTTTGCCGTCGCGAACGACAAATGCCTGCGGCGATTGGTGGCGATGGCCGGTTCGGGTTTCAACCGCTTTCGAAACATCGCGGCTGGTTTGCACGACCACAACATTCACATCGCCATCGACGGCAGAGACCTGTTCCATTACATGAGCGCTGATCCCGCAGCTATTGCTGTGCTTAAATATGACGACGGGCCGGTGGTAGGACCGCTCGAACAGCATGTTCAGCGTATCGAGCGAATCGATCGTAATAAAATTTGCGGGCATAAAAATACAACTTGTTGATCGGGCACACACGCTTCGCTACAGTCGCGTTTTAGGTCAGCCTTGGAAAAACCTTGCGGTAGGCGACAAGGTTCGATGCGGTCATAACCGGGATCACGAAATAAAGGCCGACGCAAAACGCCGCCTGGCCAAGGATGACAAGCAGGAAGTTGACACCGATCAACCCTGCAATTCCACCGACGTTTTTTAAGGCCGCACGGGCGCTCAATTTTATCGCGTCGATACTCGAAAGTTTGCGGTCGATGATAAGAGGAAATGCAAATATCATCAGCGAATGGATGACCGTCATCGCAACGGCGACCACAATATCGATAGCCAATGCTCCAAGGAATGCCCCGATGATAATCGAAGGATCGGCATTCCTGCCCATCACGGCCGCGGCGATCAGCGGCGAATACATCGTCACAAACAGAACGACCATATAAACGACGATGGGCACAACGAACAAGATCGCGGCAAGAGCACTCGGGCCAAGGTATTTGAAACCGGTCCAAAGATCGTCAAAATTGACCGGGCCGCCACCGTCGATCTTTTTCAGGTAACAGGTGAAAATGCCGCAGATCATCGCGCCGAACAGGATGTACATCGTAAATCCCGCGATCAGGCCGCCGACAAGCGAGATGGCAAAGAGCGGCCAATATTCGCTTTTGATCAGGTCCCACGCCTCGCGAAGGCATTCGAACGGCCTGATAGCACCGGTATTGAATTCGAAGCTTTGCGGATAGTTAGGCGTCATTGTAGATCTTTGAAAGATAGTCCCTTACCATTCTATCACTTGCAAACTGCGGCGTGAGCGTTGCGAGGGTGTTTTTCATTCGGGCGATCCACGCCCTGGGCAGGCCCGCTGCATCCCGGTCATAAAACTCAGGCACGATCATATTCTCAAGCGTCGAATAGAGCGATTCGGCGTCCGCTATGTTGGCGGCGGTTTCGTCGTCGCCCACTTCAAGGCTGCCGATCGAAAATCCGTTCTCGCCGTTAAAGCCCTCGATCCACCAGCCGTCGAGTATCGAAAAATTAAGGGCACCGTTCATTGCGGCCTTCATACCGCTTGTGCCGCTGGCTTCGTGCGGACGGCTCGGGACGTTCATCCACACATCAACGCCCTGAACAAGATAGCGGGCCACTTCCTGATCGTAATCCTCGATAAACACAGCACGATTTTGCCAGTTTGAATCGTGGTTGATGCTCATCAATTGCTGCAGGATCTGTTTGGCCGTGCGATCCTGCGGATGAGCCTTTCCCGCAAAAACGAACTGCACGGGCCGTTCGGCGTGATCGACAAGCCTGAGAAGCCGGTCGAGGTCGGAGAGAAGCAGGTTCCACCGCTTGTAGGCGGCAACACGGCGGGCAAAGCCGATGGTCAGAACGTCCGGCGAAAACAGCTTTCGTGTGTCCTGGTGTTCGTTTATGGTCTCAAGCTTTCCGGTTTCTTTACGCTGAGTACGCTGGCGGACGTAAGCGATCAAAATGCGTTTGAGCATTAGGTGCGTGGACCATACGGCTTCGTCGGACAGATTGTCAACGGCGTACGCCCAGGCGTCCTTATCAGCAAGGACCTGATCCCAATTTTCACCGATCGATGTTTGATAAAGTTCCTGAAAAAGCGGAGCGACCCATGTT
>JBGTJP010000162.1:0-21240 GCA_041745075.1 Pyrinomonadaceae bacterium
AACCGGTTGCAACCCAAACCTCGCGTTTGATCGTCCAACAAAAGGATTTTTCACCCGACCGCGCCGTGCTTGAAAAACGGGTGAAGGAACTAAGCGGCCGCCCCGACGCCGAGATCGTCGCAACCCGCGAAAGAAAAAGCGCAACCGGCGAGACGTTCTATGAGATAGATATTCGCTGATAATCGAACTAAAATAAGAAATTATCGTGTGTTAGAGAAGGCTTTCGCTCTAACTTTTTTATTAAAAGGAGTTTTTATGAAAAGTAATTTAAGGTTCAGCTTGGTCGCAAGCGTTCTGGCCCTACTGGTTGGCATTTCGATTACAGAAATCGCGGCGCAAAGTCCGATAGGCGAAGTAAAACGCAGGATGGATGCTCACAACAAAACGCTTAGTACGCTGCGTGCCAAGGTCACCATGGTCAAGATTTCGTCACAGGTTGGAACCAGCGACACGACCATTGGAGTTGCGATTTACGCGAAGGGTAAAGGCAGAAAACCTCTTGTCCGTATTGACTGGCAAAAACCCGAAGAGTCACTTGCGGTGAGAGACGGTAAATACGTCATGTACCGGCCAAAACTGAATATCGCGTACACGGGCGATTCGAACAAAACCCCAAAAGGCGAGAAAGGCAGTTCGGCTTTGGCGTTTATGAGCATGTCAAAGGCGGAGCTCGACGCGAATTACGACGTAGTGTTGCTAAGCGAGAACGCCACTTTGAGCACAGGTGTTAAGACTTTTCATATGCAGCTCACGCCAAAAAACAAGACTAGCTATAAGAATGCTGAGATCTGGGTCGATGTGGACGGCATGCCGCAGCAAACCAAGATAATCGAGAAGAACAACGATACGACGACCGTCCTTCTCAGCAATCTCGAGAAGAATATCAAATTGGAACCGTCGAATTTTACGATAATTCTACCCAAGGGTGTAAAGGTAGAAAAAACTTAACTCGGGGTCAGGTCGTTTTCCTTGGAACTAAGTTGACCGAGAGACTACAATAATAGCCTGTTGGCTGATGAGAGAGATAAACGCGATGGAAAACGCTCTATCTGAAACGAAAGCTAAGGAACTGGTGGCGGAAGTGCTGGCGGAAATGATAACCGATAGACGCGAGGTCTTGCATGAGATCGTCGTTGAAGCTCTTGAGGACGTAGGCCTTGCCCACGCGATTAAACAAGGTCGTCAGGGTGAACTGGTCTCCGAAAAGGAGATTTTTGAGATCTTGGAAGGGTAATAGTGCAGACCAGTTTCGAACGACGCTTTCAGCGTGATTTAAAGAGAGAGAATAGACGATAATCTTGTGCTAACTCGGGTCAAGGAAGTGATCGAGCAGGTGCAGCTAGCCAAAGATGTTCGTGTGTTAACCCGTGTCAAGAAACTAAGGGGCCACGATTCATATTTTAGAATCAGGCTGGGCGACTATCGAATCGGACTTGAAATCGTTGGGGACGAAGCTATTTTTATAAGGTTCCTGCATCGGCGGGAGGTATATAAGTTTTTTCCGTAGTCTATGCCAAAGGCGAGTAGTTTCAGCAGATTTACACGCGGAGTAAGGCACACAGTGCGAGCCTTTGCTTCGACGAGGCATCCGGTATTGGTACATATTGTGCCGATGCGGCGGTGTAATCTGGCGTGTACCTACTGCAATGAGTTCGATAAAACAAGCGATCCGGTGCCGATCGACGTGATGTTGGAGCGGATCGACAAGCTTGCTGAGTTTGGCTCGTCGGTGATCACTATCTCCGGCGGTGAGCCGATGATGCACCCGGAAATATACGAGATCATCGCCCGTATCCGCCATCATGGAATGATCGCAGGGCTTATCTCTAACGGCTATTATTTTCAGGTCGATAAGATCAAAAAACTGAACGAAGCCGGTCTCGACTATCTGCAGATCTCGATCGATAACGTCACGCCCGACGATGTTTCCAAAAAGAGCCTAAAGGTCCTTGATGCAAAGCTTGTAAACCTCCGTGACCACGCGAAATTTAAGGTCAACATCAATTCTGTTGTCGGCGGCGGCGTCGCCAATCCGGATGAGGCCCTGATAATCGCAAACCGGGCACGTGAGCTTGGATTTTCATCAACCGTCGGTGTCATTCACGACAGCGACGGGTTAAACAAAGGCCTGACGCCGCGCGAAAAAGAGGTCTATAAAGAGATCAAGAGCAAGGGGCAAAGCTCATATGCACGCTGGAACTGGTTCCAGGACGACCTTGTCGAAGGCAAGGAATACGAATGGCTCTGCCGTGCCGGTGCAAGGTATTTGTATATCGACGAATTCGGCATGGTCAACTGGTGCTCGCAGCAACGCGGCACGCCCGGCATTCCACTCCTCGAATACACCCACGCCGATATGGAACGCGAATACATCACCGAAAAATGGTGCGCTCCGACCTGCACCATCCAGTGCGTCCATCAGGTCGGCCACCTCGACGCCTGGCGTGACAAGCAGATCTCGCTTTCCGACTACAATAAGAGCAAAGGAAATGGTTTGAAGAAAGAGACGGTTGTACAGATTATTGGAACCGAGTAACTGACTTCAGCGGAGCTTTTTTGCTGAACAAACCACAGACTTTGTCCAAACGCCGTGCCAAACTCATCCGGGGCTCCTGAGCCTGATTCAAAAGTATTGTTTCGCGTAGCTTCTAATGATCCCAATAGCGATGAAGCCGAGGTCGAAACCCTCTGGGCATTGAACCTCGGCAACGATCGATATAAGCTTGACAATCTTCCGTATTTCGCTTACTCGGTTTCCTGCGACGACATCGTATATGCTCCTTTTGATGAGGATGAAGGATTTCCGACATTCCGTGAGGTAGTCGAGAAATCGGGAAATAGAACCGTTCGCCTGATATTCGAACTCCCTTTTGCGAAAGGAAACAAAACGAACTCGGTACTTTCGGCTCTCGTGGAGCTCGGCTGTGAGTACGAAGGTGCGAATAAACGCTACTTCTGTGTCAACATTCCGCCCGCATGCAATCTTGACACGGTAATTGAATGTTTGATTGAAAACGACGTAGAGTTTGAATTATGCTGACCCTAGTTATGAGGAGTTATTTCCTGACGGTTAAATCAGCAGCAAGCCCCAAAAATTTAATATCACTGCATGCGCACCGAACTTGTAACAACATTGAAACGACGGGCGACGGAATTGCTCGCCGATCTTGAACGGGATAAAGAGCCCATCATGATAACGCAGCATGGGCTGCCCGCGGCTTATATGGTGGATGTCGAAACATACGAACTGGAGCAGCGGCGGATGGCGATACTTGAGGGCATTGCACGGGGTGAAAAGGCTTTGGGCGAGGGCCGAACGATGACCCACGAAGAAGTGGAACGACGATTGGCGAAATGGCTCAGATAATATGGCTGGATCCCGCAACCGGCGATCTTGAGGAGATAGTTGAGTATATCGCGTTCGACGATCCGGATGGGGCGGCCGGGTTGCGGCGAGAGTTTTGAAACACGTTAGGCAGCTCGCGAAACACCCGCTCCGCGGCTCTGTTCCGGTCGAGCTTGAAGGGAGGGAATACCGGCAGATCGTCGAACCGCCTTGCCGGATATTCTACAAAGTTAAAGGCGATACGGTTTTTATTGTCCACGGTATGCGTTCAGAACGCATCATAAGGATTAGCCGGCTGGAAAGCGGGGAGTAACGGCTTGAGCCGATGAGATCGCCTTACGCAGCATTGCAAACGGGACGCTTGCGGTCCGACGACGGAGCAATGCGGAAATCGGAATTAGTGAATGATTATCATTTTTTTGAGACTAACGGAATGGACCTCCCATGACGAATGAAGAACACAATAAATACATAGCCTGGGCATTTTTAGCGAATGGTCTTTTTCAATCGGTCATGGTGCTGTTTATTTTTGCCATGATGTTTTTTTGGCTGAGCCTTGCTCCCGGCGGCGGCGATGTTCCGCCCGGACTTTTTGCTGTGATCTTTGGTTTCGCGGGGATCATAAACCTGATCTTTCTTTCACCCAACTTCGTCGCGGCATATGCTTTGCTAAAGAAAAAGCCGTGGGCAAGGATCGCAAGCATTGTCGCGGCCGCGCTCTCTGCGATGAACGTGCCTCTTGGTACGCTTGCGGCTGTTTATTCTCTGTGGTTTTTCTGCGGTGATCAGTGGAAATCGGTGTATCCGGAAGCTGACGGAAGGCCGTTGGCGGAACCGCTCCGCATCACTCCCGCACCTGAAACGAATTGGGAAGGTTACACAAAGGAAGAAGAAGGTGCCTTTGTTTACCGAACACCGCCGCCACCCGATTGGCGATGAGTTGCCCCGGACCCCTGCCACGCTTCCGCTGCTATTTCATCAGACCTGTTATAATTCCCGTGAAATAGAAAACACGCGCTGATGCAATACGTTTCCAACTGGATAGGACAGAATTTTGGCCTGAGCCTTGACGTTCAGGAACGGCTGCTGTCTTCGGTTGTCGTCGTATTCGTTTTCGTGCTCTTAAGAAAGATCGTCATCCTTTTTGTGAATCGCGGCACAAAGGACGTTGCGGTTCGCTACCGTTGGCGGAAGACGAGCACTTATCTTGTTTTCGGATTTTCGATGTTGATCGTCGGGAGCATTTGGTTTCGCGGATTTCAATCGCTAACGACCTATATCGCAGTGGTTTCGGCAGGCTTGGCGATCGCGTTGCAGGTGCCGCTGGTCAATCTGGCCGGTTGGGTTTTTATAATTTGGCGAAAACCATTTTCGGTTGGTGATCGGGTAGAGATCGACGGGGTAAAAGGTGACGTGGTCGATCTGCGGATATTTATGTTCACCGTCATGGAGATCGGAAACTGGGTTGACGCCGAACAAAGCACGGGCCGCGTCATACACATCCCAAACGGGAAAGTGTTTCGCGATCCGATCGCAAACTATACCGAAAGTTTCGGGTTTATTTGGAATGAGATCGGTGTACTTGTTACGTTCGAGAGCGATTGGGAAACGGCAAAGGAACTGCTTTCCGAGATCGCCGTCAAACACGCCGAAGCACTTTCGATCGCCGCCGAAAATGAGATCAAAAAAGCCGCCAACACGAAAATGATCGTTATGAACAAGCTGACCCCGATCGTTTATACGGCGGTAAAAGATAGCGGTGTTATGCTAACACTTCGTTATTTTTGCGATGCGCGTAACCGGCGAGGCTCGGAACAGAACATATGGGAAGATATTCTCCGGGCGTTCAAGCAGCATGACGATATAGATTTTGCCTATCCGACCGAGCGGCGCTATTTGAATTATTTAGAGGGCAAGCCTGGAGCCCGGGCGACCGCGCCTAAGGATCAGTTGGGCTAAAGCGAGTCCTCAACGTACCAGTCATTGTGACGCGACCAGGCCCAGCACGAGAGGCATGACGTCCATTTCCACTGATGGGAGCAAGTCGGGCATATTCCGCCGGTTTCGAATGTATTCCATTCGGTTCCGCATCCGTCGTAGAAGTACTCCGGATGATCGCAGTCCCAACACGTCCACCGGCTCGATCGCAACGGCCGCCATTTGCAGATCGGGCATCGAATACCGGACAATCTGTCGTCGATCTTGTTTTGTTCGGATACCTCGGGCAACTTCACATCAGCTTTCGGGCTCCGGAATTCGAGGACGAGCTCGGCGGATGTGGAAAGAATTGAGTGAAAGACGGACATAGGTTAGTATTTCTGAATTGGAATAAATTTCAAACCCCTCGGAATCGATAAATTATGGCTGATAATGCTCTTTTTTTTCCTATAATATTGGGTACGAATCGCAAAGATCGCGAGAGCGAGAATGTCGCGAAATGGGTCTTTGCGAAAATGCAGGAGCGCGGAGAGATCAGGTCTCAATTGTTCGACGTTCGCGATTTCGATCTTCCGCGCGATCATTACGGAACCGAGATCGGCAAGAATTTTCCCGAATGGCGCGACGCGATCGTAAAGGCAGATGGCCTCGTGATCGTCACCCCCGAATACAATCACGGCTATCCGGGGCCGCTGAAAAGCGTACTCGATCTGCTCTTAAAAGAGTACATACACAAAGCAGTAGCCCTTGTCGGAGTGTCCGCCGGGCCGTGGGGCGGCACACGGGTGATCGAAGCGTGTGTGCCAATGGTCCGCGAACTGGGTCTTGCTGTCACTTTTTCCGATCTGAATTTTCCGAAGGTCGGCTCGAAATTCGATGATGACGGAAATCTTCTCGATGAGGCATACGATAAGCGCATCGTCGGCTTTCTCGACGAGCTTGTCTGGATGGCCTCGGCTCTGCGTTGGGGGCGCACCAACCTTTCCTCGAAACATCATCAATAGGTTATCCTATCGATTTGGCAGGATAACAATATGATCCATAACGAAATGCACCGGTCGCACCGCATTGGATGGCTGCGGGCGGCGGTTTTGGGCGCAAATGACGGTATAGTTTCAACGGCTTCGCTGGTGATCGGCGTTGCGGCGGCCGAATCGAGTCAACAAGCGATCATGCTGGCCGGAGTTGCGGGACTGGTCGCTGGTGCGTTGTCGATGGCGGCTGGTGAATATGTTTCGGTCCATTCCCAGGCCGACACCGAAAAAGCGGATATCGAGCTTGAAAAAAAGCATCTTGCTGACGAACCCGAATTCGAACTCCGTGAACTTGCAAATATTTACGAGGACCGCGGCCTTGACTCGTCACTCGCTCTCACCGTCGCCAAACAGCTAATGGCCCATGACGCTCTCGGTGCCCATGCCCGCGATGAGCTTGGTATTTCCGAGGAATTTCGCGCGCAACCCGTCCAGGCGGCGGTTTCCTCAGCGGCCAGTTTTGCCGTCGGTGCAGCGCTCCCGCTTGTGATCGCACTAGTCTTTCAAGGCCCGACGCTGATCCCGGCCGTTGCGGCTGCTTCACTCGTGTGTCTTGCCCTGCTTGGTGCGGTGGCTGCCCGGGCTGGCGGTGCGAGCGTAATTACCGGAGCCATGCGGGTACTCTTCTGGGGAACGATCGCAATGGCTCTAACCGCCGCCGCCGGCAAGCTGTTTGGAACCGTAATTTGATTAGTTCGGCCGAAAAAAGCTTCTTCGGGGATATATCCCGCAGAAAACCTAATCAAGCAAACCCCCAAACTCGATCCACTCCGAACCGTCCGAATACGAAAGGGCACCGTCCTGGCTTCGCGCAAAAACGCCGCGCGGCGATGCGGTTGGCGAACCGGAGTAAAGGCCGGGCTCGTCAGCAACACTCCATATATCATTCAGGGTAAACCGGCGGATGCCCGATTCAGGTGATCGTGCGTAAACAGTGATCACGCCGTTGATAACGACTGCTGACGGACTGCCCGAAATTTCTCCACCAGCGACCTGCCATGAAAGTGAGGCCCAACTGCTCCAATAGGCCTTTTGCCCAATGCCTCGCCGGGCTTCCCAAATCGCTCCATCCACTCCACGTACGTATGCACGGAAACTTCCGTCGTTCATTCTGACGGCGGTAGGAAAATCAACCATTCGGCCGCCGGCGTCTTCGATAACCCACGGCGAATCACCGACCTTCCGAGCATGATAAAGCCTTCGATTCCAGCTTTTGTAAAACAGGTCAAGCTGATCCCCTCCAGAAGCGATCAATGTCGGCTGGCCGAGGCCTTTAACGTCTTCGCTTATTGGTTCGATCGCGGTTCCTGAACCGGTTTGGCTGATGTGATAAAGAACGTAATCGCTCCCCAGCACGACAACGTCAAAGCGGCCCGGCCCTCGAGAGGCGGCGGCAGGGTCTGAGATCACACTTTCCGCAAGAACTTTAGCCCGCGACCAAACAAGCGGCGGACGCGAAACATGTACCAACTGGTTGCCGGAGTTCCGGTAAAACATATCGTAAATGTTGACACTCCCGCGGAGCAATGCTGGAGTGCCGACCATCGGCGAAATTTTGGAAGGGGTCAAAATGCCGTTCATCATAACGACAGGAATGCCACGAACGCCGCGGGCCACTGCTTCGTCACCGGTCGCCGTGCCGACGTATCGCCGGCCATGATTTAGTTCGGGCAGGATCGTGTCGTAAATGGCGTCCCAGGTTACGTTATGGCCAAACGAAGCTTCGTCGATCTCGACCGAAAAAAGGTCGGTATTTCCCAACCCGATCAGCGTTTCGCGCACGTTCGATTCATACTCGCGGACGGCCTGGGTGAAATTCAAACCATTGGCCAGATCAGGGTCGTGGAAAGGCTCGCTAAAACAGCACCAATCATGCCGGTTGAGGATCTGGATCTGTTTCCGGCCCGGGCCGTGGGACCCCATCACATAAAGGTCCGGGTAACCGGCAATAGAATAAAATTCAGCGATGGTCTGCTCGGCGTCGCCCACCTCCTCGGCAGATCTGAGGTAGAGCGGCATCGAACCCGCGACCGAGATGCTTAAGCCTATTCGAGGGTCGATCGCTGCGTAAACGGTCGCGGTCCAGCCGCCTCCGGAAAAACCGACCATGCTGTAATCGCTGTAAACAGGGAAGTCATCCGCTGCGGAGCGCGACGACAAATAATTCAGATAGGCGGCAACGGGTTCAAGAAAATACTTTAAGGGTGTCCCCTTTTTTGGGCGGTACTTCTTGCTCATGAACAACACGTTGTGAGCATCTTCACCGCCATCGTCCGAAACCGTAATGGTGGTTTGAAACGCGGCATTTAGCGGCATATACACCGCAAGCACGGAATAGCCATCGCCAAGGAGCCCTTCGATAGCGCGCCGCATTCCGTATCCGACATCCGCAGGGATATCGCTGTCATTGAACGTTGCTACGTGTCCCGCGTGAAGGATGACCAGACGGTTGTTTTTGATCGTCGGGATAAAATGGTGGGCATAACTCTTGACACCCGCCTCCATATCGACGATCAGCGTATCCACGCGCTCAAGATCCGCAAGCCCTGGAATCGGGCTATCGTCGCTTGCCACAACCGGCAGCCGGGGAAGCTTGTCCGCCGGGAGGCCGTCGCCGCCCCAGATCTGGTCGATCAATGCGTTCCGTTTTGCGATGACATCGGCTGACGACGAGATAGTGATCTCGCGGTCATTAACCAACGTTTGGGCGTAAAGCGGAGCCACGAGAAATACGGAGACAACTAGTAGGAGGGAGATCTTAGACATATGGCTTCGTGGGATGTGGACTCAGGAACATTTATTCGCAGGAGCCTAATTATCTTTTTGGAATATCTTCACCTATCGTCCATACAATAACGGAGCTGGACAGGCCCAGGCCGGAAAGACGCCCGGCCATCATAATTATAGTCTCACCTTGTTGAACAACGCCAGCTTTTTCTAAAGTCTTTTCGCCTTCGCGCAGCATTTCATTGGTGGAGCCGCCGGACTCATGCATATACGGTTCGACGCCCCATATCATTGCCAGTTGGTTGCACGCGTCGCGCGAGGCGGTCAGGCCGAATGTCTGCAGGCCTGAACGGACCGAGGACAGGCGGCGTGCCATGGTGCCGGATTCGGTAAAAACCGCGATCTTTTCGGTCCTTATCTCCTTAGCTGCGTATGCGGCCGCCTTGCACAGCGCCTGGCTTGTGCGGCCAGATGGAGGCAGAGAAAATTTTATCGGCTTACGCAGTTGAGCGGGCTTGACCGTCTCGGCCGCGTCGATAACCCGGACCATTGTCTGGATGGTTTCGATCGGATATGAGCCGGTAGCGGTTTCGGCCGAAAGCATTACCGCGTCGGTGCCGTCCCATACGGCGTTCGCAACGTCAGAAGCCTCGGCCCGCGTTGGGCTTGGACTGTCGATCATGGACTGAAGCATCTGCGTTGCCGTTATAACGAACTTATCGTTGGCCACCGCTTTTTCAATGATCCGTTTCTGATATACGGGCACAAGTTCGACGCTCGTCTCAACGCCAAGGTCGCCGCGGGCGACCATAACACCATCCGATGCGGCGATTATCTCATCGAGATTTTCGATCGCCTCGGCCATCTCGATCTTTGCGACCAGCAGGGCACGGCCCATGGTACGCGTATTCATTTTCTTGATAAGGCCTTTGACCTCGCGGCAATCGTCTGCTTTTCTGACGAATGAAAGGGCTATATAGTCGACATTTTGTCCCATCGCCCAGGCAAGGTCGGCGTGATCTTTTTCGGTCATCGAAGGTATTGGAAGAACCGTACCTGGCAAATTAATACCCTTGCGCTCATTCAGCCAGCCGCCGACAAGCACTCGGCACACCACGTCCGTTTCGGTTTTTGAGACGACCTCCAGTTTTAAAGCTCCGTCGTCCACGAGAATGCGCGTTCCGGGCTCAACCGCTTCGGGCATACGGTTGAAATTGGTCGAAACCTCGCGTTCATTACCCTCGACCTCTCGCGTCGTGATCGTGAAAAATTCACCAACCTTCAGTTCCACAGGCATCTTGTCCGTTAAGTTTCGCGTTCTGATCTTAGGCCCCGAAAGATCGACCAGGACCGAGATCGCCCTTTTCAATTTTGCCGCTGCGGCACGGGCGTTTGCGATGGTCGCCGTATGCTCTTCGTGCGAGCCGTGAGACATGTTAATACGAACCGCGCTGATGCCCGATTCGATCATCGTTTCAATCTTTTCCTGTGTATTTGAAGCGGGGCCGAGGGTGGCCAGGATCTTTGCCTTGCGCATAAAGAGGTAGTTTACGCCGATTCGGGATTTCTGGGAAACGCAGATCGAACCGGCTGAGGCCGTTTTCGCCTGTCGAGCAGTAGCTTTTCTTTTTCCAGGTAGTTGCTAACCGTTGCCACGAAGGTCGAGTGTGACCATGTCAGGGGCGATACTGAAACATGTTCGCCAGTTTCGGGATTCAATTGTTCAGCCAGTACACCGGACGGCAGGGCCGAAGCGGCTACCCATTCCAATATTTCGCGAGCTTTCGACAGGTCTTTAACAGATTTGGCCAAAGCGATGAAATGATCGGCGATCCACAATGTGCAGATGAACCAGATGTTGCCTGTAAACTGGTCTGAAACACGCATATAGCCGTCGTTCTCAAACCGCGCAATTCCGCCGCCGACTGAGAGGCTTTCCTCAATGGCTTTCATCGTATTGGCGACCATTTTATCGTCCGGCTCATAACAGCCGAAGTAAAACGTGCCGAATAACGATGCGTCGATTGTCGAGTCGGTTGAATATGAGCCATCGGCGGCAATCTGCATCGAACGAATAAAACGCCCAAGCTCATTGCTGTACAGATGCTCGGTCATCGCTTCGACGATCTCGTCGGCGGCTGAACGATAGTGCGATTCACGTTCCTTCTCGGCAAAAAGACGCGCGAAATTTGCCGCTGCCCGCAGGCCCGCGACCACCGTCGAGCAGGTAAATGTGTGAATGCCGCAGCGGTCTTCCCATAGATTCCAGCTCGGATTAGGCAATTTCAACACTGGATCGCGAAATGCAACCATAAAATCGGCGCACCTGACAACCATCTTGCTGTAAAGGCGGTGGGCGAATTCGAGATCGCGGTACTTGTCGTAATGCTGCCACAGCGCCCACAGGACCAACGCGGTTTCATCTTCCTGAATTGGAACCAGCTCCTTGCCGGCATTTGCATCCCATGCCGAATGCCAGCCCGAAGCTACCGTTCCGTCCGCGTTGTATTTTTGCAGAAAATAGCCGTTGGGATGAACGATCCGGCCGCAGAAATCGAAGAACGCCTTCGAAACGAATGCCCGGCCGGCCAGATCGAGAGCGTTCGCGACGAAAGCTCCGTCTCGTGTCCACAGATAGCTGTAATGGTCCGTCGCCCTTTCGGTCACATCAGAATCGTTTGCGGCCAATATCGCGCCTTTGCTGTCGATCTGCGTATGAATAATAAGGAGCGATCGTTTATAGCATTCGACGACCTTTGGCGGAAGATCGAGGAAATCCGTATCGTTTTTATTTACCCAAACACGCCAGTAATTTTCCGTGTAATCGAAATATTCCTGCGGCCCTCGGACGAATAGGTGATCATTCAGGTCCGATACTTCTTTATAAGATGTTCCGGCGGCTATCCAATAAAAAAACTCCGATGTGCCGTTTGCTTCGACCGTCAAATGAACTCCGATGGTCGAATCGACTGAGCCTTCGGTGATCGGGCCGCCGCTTAGCACGCCGTCTTCCGCATCAAGCCACGTCCCTTCATGATCGCGAAACGCTTTTCGGCCGGTCGCAAACGCATTGAAGTGCGGCTCGGTATTGATCAGAAAATAACGATGCTTTTTATAATGGATTATTGCTTGTGTCTCGGGATCGTAATATCCGGTGTCGCCAACCTTGTTCTCGTAGATCCTGAAATCGTGGTGCAGGAAAACGCGGATCTCGCGGGCGGTATCACGCAAGTTAGTGACGTGGATCTTACGCAGAAATATATTCTCGTGGCTTGCGACCGTGTCATTTGAAACGATCCTTATGCCGAGATCTTCATTCGACAAGGTGACGTCGGTGACAAGCGTTTCGGGCAGATAGCGAAGACCTATCGTCCAATCGTCGGAAAACACCCACGAAAATTCGCCTTCGGCCCAGACGCCAAACCGAAACGGAAATCCTTCGGTGTGATTCTCCTGCCCGACGTGCGGAAAATAAATGTCGCGGATCTGGTATTTATCGTCGAAATTAACCAGCAAACTGCCGTTTCCGACCGGTATATCGCGCATAAAAAGTCGAGTAAGCGATCAAGCAAGTTTTGTAAGTTCGGAGATATATTTTGGAAATATGTTCTGAAACTTTTCAGTGTGCCGAATCAACCAGTCAAAATATTCATCCCAGCAGTCGCTCTCAGTAATGATGCCATTTGTGACAAGTCTAATTCTGCACGCCTTTTTTTCGGGTAATAGTTGCCAGTCGAGTATTTCACCGAATTCTGACTCGATCTCTTCCTTTTTGAATTTAAGCCTATGAAATAATTCTTTCGAGTTGGGGATGTATACTTCGCAGCCTATTTGATTCCGTTGCG
The DNA here is from genome assembly GCA_041745075.1 of Pyrinomonadaceae bacterium. Lineage (GTDB taxonomy): Bacteria > Acidobacteriota > Blastocatellia > Pyrinomonadales > Pyrinomonadaceae > OLB17. The sequence goes on from JBGTJP010000162.1 coordinate 12,891, forward strand.
AGTTTACGGTTAAAGCAACATGAGCGTCTGAACTGCCAAAACTAATATCGTACCAGTGTTGAGGGCGCGGTTTCCGTAGTCGAATTTGTGATCCAGAATTCTGAGCGAAATCCCGAAACTTTTCCCAGAAATCCAATTTTAATAATCTGAGGTCTGTTAGTCTTGTAGACTGCCCTGCACTGTGCTTGACAACTTTTGCCCAATCATTTGGTTGTGAAATAATGTGAAACCGAGGAGCGTACGGCGAGTTGCCAATTTGCCAAACCTCCATCTTGACAACAAAGAAGTTCAGTTTCTCGTCCGTATGTTCGTTTAACCAATCAATAGCTTGCTTATGTTCATCCCTGACTTCGCGGACGATCCAAATTACAATCTCAGCATCCAGCCCTGAGGCGTAGGTGATTATCTTTCCCAAATGGTCATGGTCGGTAAACTCAAGCTGATTCTCAATAACAATTTTTCGGGCAGTCGTTTCTTCTTCGGCTAAGATATCGACATTAAATTTACCGACGCTCGCCTCGGTTTGAATGAGAGAAATCTCAATGTTTATTTCTTCGCTCAATAAGCTGAGGTTCTCAGACTGGGCAAGCCAGTTTGTAAAGTCGAAGGCTTCATGCTTCCAGACCTTTCGCAAATCAACCTTTTCAAGTTTGCTAAGTTCCATGATTTATATGATTTATCTATTCTAACTGAAAAATAATCCGCGGAAACTACCTCGAGTTTCGGCATCTCCGAAAACTCGACAATGGTAGGAAGCAGTGAAAAGCCGATCGGAGGTTCAATTTTGTGTTCGTAAGGTGAAAAAACGGAGGTATCAAACACGTGGGTTTTTGCCATATTTCTCTTCTTTTGTAGGCAAGCTCCTCAGTCGCTTTTCGCGTGGGTTTCATCAACTCGCGAAGCTCTGGAGAAATCTTTTTTGGCAACTTGAAGTCACGAGCCGCGGGAGGGGTGAATAGTCACGAGTGCCGTTTTTGCCTCCATTTTGTGTCGGTTTCTTCACTCTCATTACCCGTCAATCATATCATAAGCGGAAAGAGGGAAGCAGGCCCGGAATGTTGAACCAACCATCATATTCAGTCCATTAACAGCCCTTTCGCTTTTTTGACGATGCCGCGTTCATTTTTGAACGCAAGCAGTTCGAGCGCCTTGTCCAGATCGAACCAGCGGGCTTCAAAAACTTCATGATCGTGGTCGGTGACATTGCCTGAAACGTATCGCAAGAGGAACCAGTGTACATATTTATGAATGCGGCTGCGTGAGCCGTCGCGTGCGGCGGTGAACCAATATTCCGTCCGGTCGAGAGGGGCGACGACTTCCGTTTCTATCCCCGCTTCTTCGCGAACCTCGCGCAGGGCGGCCTGCTCTTCGGTTTCTCCCTCATCGATAATTCCTTTCGGCAGCTGCCATCGGCGTTCGGGGTTTGTCAGGATCAACGCGATCTCGGTACGCCCTTCGGATTTGCGGTAAGCCACGCCGCCGGCTGAAACCTGTTCATATGTTGTTAACTGCGAACCGCCTTTTTTCATTCAATTTCCGTTTACTGCCTGCTCAACCGCCAGGTCAAGCTCGGCCTTGATGTCCGGGTTAAAGCCGGTGATCTTTTTTACCAACCGCCCCTCTCGGTCGAAAATGGCTGTTTGCGGTATCGCCGAGTCGGCTCCAAAAACGAAAGCGGTCAGGGCGTCCTCGGGATACGCGAGCGGGTAATCGATCTGTAGCCGCTCAACAAATTCCGGCACCTTTGGCTTGTCGTCATCGCCTCCTACATGAAGCCCGACGACATGCAGGTCATCGCCGTATTTTTGCTTCAATTCCTTTAAATGCGGGATCTCCTCGATACACGGCGGGCAGTAGGTCGCCCAAAAATCGAGGATAACGGCCTTTCCGCGAAGGTCCTTGAGTTTTTGAATGCCTCCGTCAAAGCCGGTCCAGCTCATTTCATGTATCGGCTTCCTCGGACGGGCCTGTGCGTCCTTGAGCGGAACGTCGTTGACCGAAACGGGTTTGTTTCCGACCGAAACCGGGACCGCCGCCGGACGACAGCCCAGCAACAACAGTGAAACGCCGATCGAAAAGATACAAAAAGGCTTCATCAGCTATATTCTACACAATGCGGTTGATCGATCGTTATAGCAGAAGGTCAAAGCCGCTTTACTTTTCATCCTATCCCTTTTACTTTTTACCTTCATGTCCGTTTACACGTCAAAGGTCAAGGCACGGTTTGATTCGCCCCGATTTGCTGGCCGGTCGTCGAAGGAGAATGCAGTCGGGACGAGCGCAAGTTTTGAATGCGGGTCGTTTGCCCGGATGTCTCTGGCCATCCGATCGGACACCGGCGAGATCGATGAGGCCCGATTTCAAACGAACGGATGCGGTTACATGATCGCCGCCGCCGATACCATCGCCCAGGCAATGACCGGCCTAAGGTTGACGCATCTTCATTCGGTCGGTGAACAAGAGTTCGTTCAAAAGGTCGAAGCCGAACTTGACGAATTTCCTGCCGGCCGCAGCCAATGTATTCACGTGGTTCTCGAAGCTTTTCGCTCGGCCCTTGCCGATCATCGTTCTTTCCTGATCGAAGAGTTCCGGGGCGAAAAGCCGCTCATTTGCACGTGTTTTGGCGTGTTGGAAGAAACCATCGAAAGCTATGCCGCAGCCAACGCTCCCGTTTCTGTCCAAGATGTTACCTTGGCCTGTCGGGCCGGCGGCGGCTGCGGATCGTGCCGGATGCTGATCCAGGAAATTATCGACTCGCACAATTGACCATGGTAGGTGAGGCCCGTCAAACAGTTGGCCCAAACTCACTGCGTGGTATGCTATACTCTGCAAGATTTGATTCGCGCTCTAAAACGCGAGAAATACGATTTTGAAGGAGCATTAGAACGGGCCCGCACGAACGGCCCGACGTATCACGGATAATTTTCGGTAATGGACGATCCCGCTAGTTTATCTTTTCTTTTTTTTCTCGCTGACGTTTCCGAAACCATTGCGACGCCGACATTTGGCTGGTCGGCATTGAGTATCGTTTCTGTTGTCGTGCTTGTTGCGGCGAACGGCTTTTTTGTCGCGAGCGAATTTGCCCTTGTGGCCGTTCGAAAATCGCGGATCGAAGCCAAGGCGGCCGAAGGCGACGCGGCGGCGGCCCGATTGTTGGTGATGCTCAACAATCTTAACGCGTATATTTCAGCTACCCAGCTTGGGATCACGCTTTCGTCGCTTGGTTTGGGATGGATCGGCGAGCCCGCGGTCGCATCGCTGTTGAAGCCTTTTCTTATCTGGATAGGCGAACTGACCGGCGCCACTTTCCTTGCTGTCGGGGCCGTGCTCCACACCATTTCGTTTGTAATAGCGTTCTGTTTCATCACCTTTTTGCACATCGTTTTCGGCGAACTTGCTCCGAAAACGGCCGCTCTCGAATTATCGGAGCGAGTGTCCTATCTGATCGCCGTTCCGCTATTGCTTTTTTATAAAATTTTCAACTATCCGATCAGGATGCTTGACTGGGCCGGAACCAAGACGGTGCGGCTTTTTGGCCTCGAGGCATCGGGCGAACATGGATCAAGTTACACAGAACAAGAGATTCGCCAGCTTATCCGTGTTTCGGAAGAAAGCGGCCATCTTAACAAAGAAGAGCGGACGCTTATCAACAAAGTCTTTGAGTTTTCGGAAACTACGGTCAAGGAAGCGATGGTGCCGCGGACCGCGATAGTTGCGGTCCCCGAAAACAGTACACTTGAGGAGATCGTAAAAACCTTCCGCCTGCACGGCTATTCGCGTATCCCGATCTATCGCGGCTCGCTCGACGACATCGCGGGGCACGTCCATAGCAAGGACGTGCTGAGCTATATCCTTCGTCCAAAAACCTTCAAGCTGGAGCGGATAATCCAAAAACCGATGTACGTTGTGGATACTGCCCGGCTCGAGGATGTCCTCCGGCAAATGCAAAAGGAGAAGTTCCATTTCGGTTTCGTAGTGGATGAGCATGGCGGCGTCGAAGGCATTATCACGATCGAGGACCTGCTCGAAGAAATAGTTGGCGAGATATCGGACGAGCACGACGAAGAGGTGATCGAGCAAATAAAGTTACAGCCCGACGGCAGTATTTTGCTTGATGGCGGCCTTGCGGTTCGCGATATGAACCGCCGGCTCGATCTTAATCTTCCGGTTTCCGAAGGCTACACGACGATCGCCGGCTTTCTAATGGCCGAGGCAGGCGTCGTTCTAGGGGCCGGCGACACCGTGCCGTTTAACGGGCATATATTTACGGTCGAAAAGGTAAATAAACGAAGGATCATTCAGGTTCGGATGACCGTGACCCAGTCGCCAGCATCGTCCGCCGAGATCGTTTAACGGATCGGCATCTTCGCAATATTGACTTTAAAACACGCACCCGAGGGCATCTTCCTTGCGCGAGCGGGCGGAGTGATGATAATTTTTGGCGTAATTGCGATCGCGGTTCCAGGTCTTGCCCGACGCGGTGACGCCGCGAAAGGAAGAATCGGGATCAAAGGAGAGACTAGACAATATGAGCATAATCGAACAGGTTTGGGCGCGTGAAATAATGGATTCGCGGGGCAATCCGACGATCGAGGCCGAGGTCATTTTGGAAGACGGCACAACGGGCCGCGCCGCTGTCCCGAGCGGTGCGTCGACGGGCGAGAACGAGGCCGTTGAACTCCGCGATGGCGACAAGCTCCGCTACCTTGGCAAAGGCGTCCTGAAGGCGGTCGAGAACGTGAATGAAAAGATCGGGCGCGAGTTGGAAGGACTCGACGTGCTCGACCAAACGCAGATCGACCAAACAATGATCGAACTCGATGGCACCGAGAACAAGTCGAACCTGGGTGCAAATGCGCTGTTGGCTGTTTCTCTCGCAAGCTCCCGTGCGGCGGCGGCCATCCAGGAAATGCCCCTCTATCGCTATATTGGCGGCACAAACGCAAAAACGCTGCCGGTGCCAATGATGAATATCCTGAACGGCGGCGCTCATGCCGACAACAATGTCGATTTCCAGGAATTTATGGTCATGCCGGTGGGCGCCGAGAGCTTTAGCGAAGCATTGCGGTGCGGTGCTGAGATATTTCATAATCTTAAATCGGTGCTCAAATCACGCGGATATTCAACGGGCGTCGGCGACGAGGGCGGCTTTGCCCCTAACCTGAGATCGAACGAGGAAGCGGTCGAAACGATCCTTGAGGCGATCGACAAAGCGGGTTACAAGGCGGGCCAAAATGTGATGCTCGCGCTTGATCCCGCCGCCAGCGAATTTTACTCCGACGGCAAATACGTCTTTAAGAAATCGGACAAACGCGAGCTTTCGTCCGAGGAAATGGCGGCGTACTGGACCGACTGGTGCGGCAAATACCCGATCATTTCGATCGAAGACGGCATGGCGGAAAACGATTGGGAAGGCTGGAAAAGCCTGATGAACTCGGTCGGCAAAACCGTGCAGCTTGTCGGTGACGATCTGTTCGTTACGAATGTGAAATTCCTGCAGCGGGGAATTGACGAAAAGGCGGCCAATTCGATCCTGATAAAGGTCAACCAGATCGGCACGCTGACCGAGACGTTGGACGCGATCGAACTTGCAAAAACGAATAATATGACCGCGGTCATATCGCATCGGTCCGGCGAGACCGAGGATACTTTTATTGCCGACCTGGCCGTGGCGGCCAACGCGGGGCAGATCAAGACCGGCAGCCTTTGCCGTTCCGACCGGATCGCAAAATATAATCAGCTTTTGCGGATCGAGGAAGACCTTGGCGATTCAGCCAGATATCCGGGACGACGAACCTTTTATCAGCTCGATCAACCAAAGGCGAGCTTCCAGACGCGGGGCTGAGCAGTTCGGTGGACATCGCAAAACTACTTTCGTGCGGCCAGTCGAGGAGCACAACCGAGGCCATCGTCAATTACATAGGCAGCGATAAGGAACGGTTTGCCGAATTGATGGCGGTATTTTACCGTGATGATCTTCGTATGCAGCAATGTGCCGCATGGCCGATCAGCGTCGTTGCCGAAAACGATCCTAAACTGGTCGAACCATATCTTGCGAAATTAATTGCGTACCTGCCGCGTCAGGATGTTCACGCCGCCGTACGGCGAAGCGTGGTCAGGCTTCTCCAATTTGTCGAGGTCCCGAGGCGGCTTCACGGCAAGGTCTTTTCGCACTGTGTCGATCTGCTGTCGAACCCAAATGAGCCGATCGGAATTCGCTGCTTTGCCCTGACCGTCGCAGCGAGGGTTGCGGAAGATCACCCCGCATTATTGAACGAGCTGAGGCTGGTCGCGGAAAAACAGCGTGACCAGGCGTCAGCAGGCCTCAGGGTAAGGATTCGCCGTTTGTTTTCCGAGCCATGAAAAGAGTAGTTGTCATAGGCTCAGGCGGGGCTGGGAAATCGACCTTCTCAAAACATTTGGGCGAGGCCGCCGGGATCGAGGTTATCCATCTCGACAGCTGTATTGGAAGCCGGATTGGCAAAAAACACCCGCGGACGAATGGGAAGCCATTGTCGCCGATCTCGTAAAACGCTGGATAATCGACGGCAATTTTGGCGGGACCCGCGAAATGCGGGTAAACGCGGCCGATACAGTAATATTTCTCGACATGCCGCGGCGTGTCTGTCTTTATCGCGTGATCAAGCGGGCGCTGAAGTTCCGTGGGCGGAACCGGCCGGATATGGCGGTCGGCTGCCCCGAGAGGCTAGACCTGGAGTTTCTGGAGTGGGTGTGGAACTATCCGAAAAGATCTCGTCCCCGGATACTCGCGGAGCTGTCGGGTTTTTCCGGGAAGGAGATAATTACTCTGCGATCCGCGCGCGAGGCAGAAGATTTTATTCGCAATATACAAAAACAGCCGGCGAAATAGGCAATGGAACTCAGCCAGGGCGAATTCACGATAAATACCGATAAAGAACTTCTTGATGTCGATGCGATCCAACGGTTTCTTGCCGAAGATTCTTATTGGGCGCGCGACCGCACATTGGAACAAACGAAAACCGCGATCGAAAACTCGATCTGTTTTGGCATGTATCACGACGGGAAACAGATAGGTTTTGCTCGGATCGTCAGCGACTGTGCAACATTTGCCTATGTCGGCGACGTTTACGTTATCGAAGAATTTCGCGGACGGGGCCTGAGCAAATGGCTGATGGAGACGATCATCGCCCATCCTGATCTGCAGGGACTTCGCCGCTGGGTGCTGGCAACGCGCGATGCTCATTCACTTTACGAAAAGTACGGTTTTCACAGTCTTTCCTATCCCGAAAGGTGGATGGAGCGTCCGGCGCCGAATGCCTATTAAATTTGATTGCCAAAAACCGGACGATTTCGGCTATAATAAAAAAGGCCGAACCTTATCGGCTCCCGCCAGTTTCTTCCCACTCATAATTAGGCTACTCTTTTAACCGACCTTTTCGCTATGAGCTACGAGAAAAAACGGCCGCTGGCACTGATCATACTCGACGGTTGGGGCGTTTCGCCGACGCAGGAGGGCAACGCCATCGCACTGGCGCATACGCCTAACTACGACGAGATCTGCGAAGCTTTCCCATCCACGGTGCTTGCCGCGTCGGGTACGCGTGTCGGGTTGCCTGCCGACACGCCGGGCAGCCCTGAGGTCGGCCACCGCACAATCGGAGCGGGCAGGATGATCCAAACTGAATCGGCGCGTATCCAGAAGGCGGTCGCGACCGGTGAGATCCTTCAAAATAAAGTGCTGCAAACGGCGTTTGGCAGGGCGGCTGGCCGCGATTCGTCGGTCCATTTTGTGGGCCTGCTGAGCGACGCGGGTGTTCATTCTTCACAGAATACTTTATTTGCGCTTCTTCGGATGGCCAAGGGGGCCGGTCTAAAGGATGCGTTCGTTCACGGAATTCTGGACGGCCGGGACGTTCAGCCGCGGACAGCCGATATTTACGTCGATGCCGTCGAGATAAAAATGGAAGACATCGGCATCGGTAAGATCGCGTCGCTCTGCGGACGTTTTTATGCGATGGACAGCCGCGAGCATTGGGAACGCACGGCGCGTGTCTTTACAATGCTGGTTCACGGCGAAGGCGAACGAAGCTTTGACGCGGTCACGGCGATCCGCGCGTCGTTTCTTAGAGGGATCTCGGACGAGTTCATTGCACCGGTCGTCATCGAAAGGCGCATTAACGAACCGATGACGACCGTTAAGGACGGCGATCTTGTTGTGTTTTTCAATCACACCGCCGAACCGATGCGTCAGCTTGTACGCTCACTCGCAATTCCGGATGCCTCGACCTCGAAACCGCAGATCGAGACGGTTTGCCTTACAGAGTACGATACCTCTTTCGGCCTGCCGGTCGCGTTTGCGGAACAGGAC
>JBGTJP010000163.1:0-37309 GCA_041745075.1 Pyrinomonadaceae bacterium
GGTTTTGTTCTGTCCGGCAGCGGCCGGCGGCATAGGTGCATTTTGCATAGGTTCGTTAGGCTCCCAATTTTGAAGAGGTGCTGAAGCCGATGCCTCGACGGGCGGCGGCTCGAATGGTGCCGGAGCCGCTGGCGTGACGGCCGGTTCCGGTTCGGATAGGGACGAAAAACTCGGTTCGTACGTTGACGGCTTCGGATTATTGAACGGCGACGGTATCGGCGGAGTCGTCTTGCTGAACGGCGATTCCTCGGTCGGGTTTGCGATCGGCTCGTTGGCCGAAGGCGAAAACGGCGATGGCGGCGGAGAAGCAGGAGTGACATCGCCAAACGAAGGCGGACTCAAGTTCGGTTCCGAGAATTTCGGCGGTTCAGGCGCGAGCGGCGGAAGGTCCATCACCCGCTCTTCATCCGCCGCCATTTCCTTTCGGATCTCTTCCTCCGAAGTGTACATCGTCTTCTTCGGATCGGAATCGGTTGGCAGCTGGAGGACCTCATCGTCCTGTTTGGGCTCCTCTTCCGCTTTCGGCGGCATGGCTGCGGCTATCTCACCCGACGAGGCAACCATCGTCTTGTATGGATCGACCGGCGGTGCATCATCCACCAGCGGCGTGCCGTCGGACTGGCAGAACCGCATGTTATCTTCAAAGGTCCGTTCGCAATTCGGGCATTTTTTCATATCGGTTTAGAGTTCAATCTTAAGCCTGGGTCTGCTCAGAGTCAGTCTTCGCGTGAGCCAAAATCCAACCAGTCCGCGAAAAAGTAGCTAAAGCTCGTACTCTGAAGGTTATACCCTTAGCCTTACACTAATTCAAGTTTGCTAAAGAAATAGCTGATCTCGATCGCCGCGTTCTCGTCCGAATCAGAACCATGAACGGCGTTTTCCCCGATCGACGAGGCGAAGTCCTTTCGCAAGGTTCCTTCCGCCGCCTCGGCCGGATTTGTAGCACCCATCAGATCGCGCCAGGCCTTTACCGCGTTGTCCTTTTCCAACGCAAGAACCACGCATGGCCCGCTTGACATAAACTCCGTCAACTCGTCAAAAAAACCTTTGCCGGCATGCACCGCATAAAATCCTTCGGCCTGCTTTCGCGTTTGATGGATCAATTTCATCCCGCGGATCTTGAACCCGCCGACCAAAATACGATCAACGATCTTCCCCGTATTCCCGGCGCTTACCGCGTCGGGTTTGATTATTCCAAATGTTAATGTGCTCATTTACGTAGTAACTTTTTCTGATGGTATCTAAGATGTTTTATCGGTTCCGCACCGACCCGCAACTCAATTCGCTTTCGCGGCCGCCGCCATTTCAGGAAGCAGCACGAACTGCTTTCGTTCGTCTATTTTCACGTATTTCTTCGCAACCGCCTGGAGGTCTTCCTTTGTGATCGCGTTGATGCGTTTTTCAAGATCGTCCAATGAATACAGGTCAAGGTCCTGAAGCAGGCTTCGACTTATCTCCAATGCCCAATATTCGTTCCGCTTAACATCTTCGCGGGCCTTTATCCGGCGGGCCTCTTTCACCTTCTCGATGTCCTTGTCGTCGATCTCGCCTTTCTGCACTTTGACAATTTCGGCCAGCGCGGCCTCAGTCAACGATTCCACATTTTCGGGCCCGCACGGAAAACCGATACTAAAATTGTAACGTTCATACGGGATCTTGGACAAAGAGCCAAATGCCCCTACACCATAGACTCCGCCCTTCTCTTCGCGGAGAATTTCGGTCAGTTTGATCGTAAGAAGTTCCCCAAGTGCCCCTAACGAGCGGGCTTCGTTCACGTCAAACTTGGCCGGGCCGGTAAATACGATCTGGACCTGGCTCTTTTGATCGACGCCCTTGCGAATCACCTTTTCAACCTTGCCTTCGGGCGGCCTTATGCCGAGGTCCTTCCATGCTTCGACCCGTTTTTTAGTCGGCAGATTGCCCAAATATTTCAGAATCTGCGGCTTTACATTTTCATTGTCAAAATTACCGACAAAGATGAAGGTAAAATCGGAAGCGTCCGAGAACCGATCGGCGTAGATCGCCTTCACCTCTTCCAATTTGATCCTATCCAATTGCTCAAGCGTCGGGAATCCGAACGAACGCGGATGGTTCTGCGACATTATCTTGTTGACCTCGTTGTTGAAATAGATCTGCGGGTTAGCAAGCATGTCACCGACGAATTTTCGCTGTTTATTTAGAAAAGAATCGAACGCGGCCTGGTCGAAATTGACGCCTGAAAACTGAAGGTACGTAAGCTGGAGCATCGTTTCGAAGTCTTTCGGGGTCGATGTGCCATTAACGTACTCATACAGGTCGGAAACGCTGATCGAAGCATTTGCTCGCTTTCCGGCAAGGAGTTTCGTAAGCTGCGGCTTTGAAAGCTTTTTCAACCCGCTTTCGCCGGCGATCTGACCCAGGTAAGTGCCCGAAAGAGCTTTATCGTCCGCGACTATCGACAGCCCGCCCGGGCTGAACGCGCGCATCAGGATCTGATCGGCCTTAAAATCGGTCGTTTTCAAAACCACTTTAACGCCGTTTGATAGAGTCCAGTAAGTTATTCCGAATTTATCGTCCGTTTTTTCTTCGGTTACCTTCGCGGCGGCGGGCAGATCGGCCACGAGGACCTCGTCAACCGCGTCATCAACATACGCCGTGAGCTTTGCCGTTTCAGCCTGTTTGAGCAAGGCGATAATTTCATCCTGGGTCGGATAGGTGATGCCCGGCTTTTCCGGCCCTGTTACAACGACCACGCGGTTTTCCGTTGTGATCGCCTCCTTTGCAAGGTCGTTGATCTCCTTCAAAGTCAACGTCGGCACAACCGCCTTGGCAAAATTGTAATCAAACTCGATCCCGGGGGCCGGCTGACCAGCCAGATAATGATAAACATATCGGTCGGCAAAGGCCGAAGATTCCGACTTTTCACGTTCCTTATAGTTATTCTCAAGCGTGACGAAATACCGGCTCTTCTGACGCTCGAATTCACCCGGTGTGAAGCCGAATTGTTTTACCCTATTATTCTCATCTAAAAACACTGTCAGGGCACTCTTCACGCTTTTAGGATCCGTGATGCTGAAGATCGAATATGCATCCTTGTTCCGGACAAAGCCGCCAAATCCCGCCCCGCCAAAGACGAACGGCGGATTCGGCCCCTGCCTGATCTCGTCAAGCCGGGCGTTAAGCATTCCGTTAAAGAAATTCTTTACCAGCTGCCGCCGCAGGTCCTGTTGGATCTTTGGACGTTCGGGCGGCTTTTTGAAGATCAACTGGGCCGAGGTGTTCGAGGCTTCTTTGTCGGTTTCGACCGCGATCAACGTCTCTTTATGGTCCGGAACGGTCAAAGCCGGCTTCTGTTTCACTTTACGTTTGGCTTTAATGTTCGAAAAATTGGCCTTGATCTTCTTTTCCATTTCATCGACGTCAAGGCTGCCCACTACAACTATCGCCATCAGATCGGGGCGATACCAATCTTCATAGAAATCGGTCAGTAATTTAGGCTCGAATTTTTCAAGAACATCTTTGTGGCCGATCGGGAGCCTTTCAGCATAGGCCGAGCCCTTAAATATCTTTGGAAAATAACGATCGCGCATTCGCTGCTCCGCCCCCGTCCCAAGCCGAAACTCTTCGAGAACCACACCGCGTTCCTTCTGAATTTCTTCGGGATCGAGCGTGATCTCGGATGCCCATTCGTTCAAAACGAGCAGGCCTTTATCGACCAATTCCTTTTTCTCGGTCGGAATCGAAAGGATATAAACCGTTTCGTCAAAGCCGGTGTAGGCATTCAGGTCCGCCCCAAACCGGACGCCGATCGACTGCAGAAACGAAACCAGTTCATTCTTTTTAAAACTTTTCGTACCGTTAAAGGCCATGTGCTCTAAAAAGTGAGCCAGGCCCTGCTGGTCGTCCCTCTCAGAGGTCGAGCCAACATTGACCGCAAGCCGCATTTCGATCTTGTTCTCCGGCTTTGCGTTTTTTCGAATATAGTAGGTCAGCCCGTTACTCAATTTCCCGATACGCACGTTCGGATCATTCGGGATCGGGGCCGACAGATTAACTTGAGCAGCCGCGGCCGCGACGAGAAATAAATGCAGCAGCAGTAACTGCAGCGATCTTCGTTTCATTTCGGAAGCCTCCAAATAAAACTGATTCTATCCAACCTAAGACACACGATATAGGGAGCAAATTCGTGCGGTAACTTTGTAAACGTCCTAGTAGAGAACTTTATGCTGCGACCCGAATATCCTTTGCCGAGATCACAGCAATAGCATAGTCCATACCCGCATGTCTGTCGTCGTCACTTAAATCGGGATAGTAATCCAAATCTGATCTGACCAAATGTTAAACCTTCATTGATGAGTTCGAGTACGTTTTGCACCGTAATTCGTGTACCAGCGACAACCGGTTTCCCAAAAATGCATAGTTGGGTCAATAATTATTCTTTCGAGCATAGTTTCTCCTCGATTCAATTATACCGCTGCACGTTTGCCTAAAACATCAAAACTATCGCCTTGCCGATGTCAGCCGGTGATTGGACAACTCTGATTTCCGGTGCTTACCGCATCGGGTTTTACGAGTCGAAATGTTAAATTACTCATTATTTCGATTTATTTCTATTTCCTAACTTAATCACGTTTTCTAAGGTTTCGTTACTTAATCACGTTTCTAAGGTTTCGTTGGATTCGTTTTCGATCTAACTGCAGGCGAAACTTTTGGTTCCGATGTCGTTATTCCATCTGGAATTTCGTCCTTCAAACATTCGCGACCACCGTATCCGCAGGGCTCGTGTGACGTCGAACTAAAAAGGACAACGTCAATCTCGCTAGTCCCGTTTGAAGAACCGTCAAATTGAATATTCTGAATGATATGTTTGTTAAATCCAACGGCCTTGTATTCAAGCACATGGTTACCAAGGAAAAGGTCAAGAAAGTAAAACCCATTCGGCCGTGTCGTTGCAGTACTGCTTCGATTGTCGGAAGAAATTGCCCTCACCTCCGCGCCGACAATCACCGCGCCAGTTTGGTCAGTAACTTTTCCTCGCAATCCGGCTAATACTGTAAAATCAGTAGGATCATTGGACCCTTCTTGTACCAGTGTCAACACAGCCTTCAATTCGGTCGTACAGGAAATAGTTGTTTCGTGTTGAAACGCTTTGAAACCTTTGGCTGAAACTTTGAGGGTTGCATTTTCCGGTGGGGTGCCAACACCCAAAAGTCCAAATGTCCAGTAGGCCTTCGAATCATTCTCGAAATACAGCCTCTTCCGGTTGTTTAAACTAACTTTCGCACCTTCAATCGTTTTGCCGGACTTATCTCGAACGTAAATTTTTACCGCATAACCGCAATCCGCCTGCGCTCCCACGAAAGAAACGGAAATTAAAATCATCGCGATAACAACGGTTGTTTGAATAGCACTCTTGAAATGTTCGTTTAGAATCACCGGCATCCCCTCCTCTGGTACCCCGATTTCAGATACTTTCAACACATTGTATCCAAGCTTGACCAGAAACCGAGCTGTGATGTCATAAACATCATAATCGAGAAGCAACTTCATACTGCGATCGGGATATCTTCTGCCGAGGTCACAGAAATAGCGTAGTCAATACACGCATGTATGTCGTCATCACTCAAATGGGGATAGTAATCCAATCTGATCTGATCAAATGTTGAACCTTCATTGATGAGTTCGAGTACGTTTTGCACCGTGATACGTGTACCTGCGACAATTGGTTTGCCGAAGTGTATATTTTGACCTACCTCGATTCGCGAATTCATTCCTACTAATCCTATGGTTCATCAACTGTCTTCGAAGCCCGCGTCGTTTCCGAATTCCGGTAAATAAGTCGATCCTGACGTTTTTCCTGAGTCTTGATGTAAAACTCAACGAGCTTTTTTGGATCATGGCCATTACGAGCCGATATTTCATGGCGTACACGTCGGATCTCATCAATTATCGAGTCATCGGTTTCATAAACTTTCCCCTAACTATATAGATTCGTGACTTCATTTAAGGGTGTTTCATGCAACCGCCCCAGAACCCAAAACTTCTTTAACAGCAGCGCCTATATCAGCCGGCGACTGTACAACTCTAATTCCTGCTTCCGTCAATGCTTTCATCTTTTCTGCGGCGGTTCCTTTACCGCCCGAGATGATTGCGCCGGCGTGGCCCATGCGGCGTCCCGGAGGCGCTGTCTGGCCGGCTATAAAAGCGACTACGGGCTTTGTAACATTGTTTTTTGCATAGGCAGCGGCATCTTCTTCAGCGGTGCCGCCGATCTCGCCGATCATAACTATGGCGTCGGTCTCGTCGTCCGCCTGGAACAATCGCAGGGCATCGGTGTGGTTCGTGCCGATTATCGGGTCGCCGCCGATGCCGAGCGCGGTCGATTGACCCAAACCCAACGCCGTTAACTGCCCAACCGCTTCATAGGTAAGCGTTCCCGAACGCGAAACGACACCGATCCGGCCCTCTTTATGGATATGCCCCGGCATTATGCCGATCTTGCACTTGCCCGGGGAGATAATTCCAGGACAGTTCGGCCCGATCAATCGAGTGCGGACTTCTGATTGCGGATCCCGGACTTCAGAAGCTTCAGCATTTTTCCCAGTCAGAAATTCCTTAGCTTTCACCATATCGGCAACAGGAATGCCCTCGGTAATACAGACGACGACCGGCACCCCGGCATCGGCGGCTTCCATTATCGCGTCCGCGGCGAAGGGCGGCGGCACGTAGATCACAGAAGCGTTGGCACCGGTTTCGCGAACAGCATCCGCGACGGTGTTAAATACGGGAATGCCCTCGTGAGTTGTACCGCCTTTCCCCGGCGTGACCCCGCCGACAATATTCGTCCCGTATTCCACCATCTGCAATGTGTGAAACGTGCCTTCTTTGCCCGTGATGCCCTGAACGATCAGGCGTGTGTTTTTATCAACTAAAACTGCCAAAGTGTGTCTCCTTTCTTGTCCGGCCGTCGACAAACTGAAGTGTGTCGGACAGTCGGACATTGCTTGCTAAATAGCTGAAAGTATATCACGGCGGATTTGTCAGAACCACCGTTTACGCGGGGCACTTTTTCCTATCAAACTTTTTTTGAACATTATTGGCGAAAATTACGTTTGCAGTCTTGACTCCTGTTCAGAGTTAAAACGTCAGTTTGACTCAATTTGTCCAACATTTGCGCGTTTCAAGCGCAAACAACACGCCGGAAGCGTGAAGTTTAAGCGATGCGGCAACTATATTCATTCTATTCCGATGCGTTCTGGATCGCCGTCAAATCGATACTGGAACACAAACTCCGCGCCCTTTTGACGCTTTTCGGCATAATTATCGGCGTCGCCGCGGTTGTCGTTGTAGCTGCTTCGATCAGCGGACTTAAGACCTACGTCATCGATCAGATATCGAAGGTCCTCGGTTCCAACCATTACATGATGACCCGGATGGCCAGCATGGAGCACCTATCGGACGAAGAGTTTGAGCGCCGAAACCGCCGCAACAAGGACCTGACATGGGTCGAATACGAACATCTCCGCGATAATCTGAAGCTTTCCACCTATGTCGGTGCCCAAATGAATGCCGGAGCCGATCTCCAGGAAGGGACCGTCGAGATGCCTTCGGTGCGAATGATGGGCGTTACCGACAACATGTACGAGATCGAGGACAAGACCCTGGAGGAGGGCCGTTTTTTCTCAAAAGAGGAAGTTTCAAGAACGGCCGCCGTTGCCGTTATCGGAATGGATGTCAAAGAAAAGTTCTTTGAATTTACTTCTCCGATAGGAAAAAGTATCAAGATACGCGGCGTTCCCGTCACCATAATCGGCGTCGAACAAAAACGCGGGTCGTTCTTTGGCCAATCTCAGGACCGGCACGTTTATATTCCGATAACGCTGCATAATCAGATCTTCAACCGGTCAAGCGGCATTCAGCTTCACGGCAAGACGCTCGTCAAAGAGAATTTTGTGCCGGCGATCGAAGAGGCCGAACTGATGCTTCGCAACTATCGCAAGCTGCTAGGCAGCGAAGAATCGACGTTTTCAGTCGTTAATGTCGATGAGTTCAACAAAACGATGGACCAGGTGACGGGAATGATCGCGGCCGTCGTCTTGCCGATCACGGGCATAATTCTGGTTGTCGGCGGGATAGTCGTGATGAACATTATGCTTGTTTCCGTCACTGAGCGGACCTTCGAGGTCGGACTTAGAAAAGCGATCGGAGCGACGCGAAAACAGATCCTGCTTCAGTTTCTTATCGAGTCTGCACTGCTCTGCGTCGTCGGAGGATTTCTTGGGATCCTTTTGTCTCTCGGTGCCACCCGGCTTGTCGGGTATTTGTTGTCAATGACCATGACCATCGAATTGAAATATGTGGCGGGAGCGATCGCAGTTTCAACCATAATTGGAGTTCTTGCCGGCCTCTATCCCGCCTGGAAGGCCGCTCGTCTCGATCCGATCGTAGCCCTTACAAAGAGTTAATATGGGTTTCTCAACATCACTGCCGATAGAAGTTCTAAAGATGGCCTACGACAGCGTGCTGTCGCATAAATTCCGCTCGTTCTTAACGATCCTTGGAATTGTGGTCGGCATCCTGACCGCGGTCGTCGTAGCTTCTATTTTGACGGGAATGCGGCAGAGCATCGTGGCGATGTTCGAAGATTACGGAACGAACAATATTTATCTTTTTCACCTTTCTACCGGGTTTGGCCCAAGTAACCGCGATGAACGGAACCGCAAGCCCCTTACGATGGAGGACGCGAACGCTATTCTTAATCAATCGACAGCGGTTTACGACGTGGCGACTGTCGCAATAAACATCGGATCATGGGGAACCGGTTTCGACGATAATATGATCTACAAGGACAAGAATTATCGTTGGGCCCTGACCGACGGCGTAACGCCGAATTATGACGGGATCGCGAATCTTAAGCTAAAGGAAGGACGCTGGCTTACCGAAATGGACGACTACGAGCGCCGAAATGTTCTCGTGGTCGGTGTCAACGCAGTTGAGGCTTTGTTTAATGGGGATGCTGAAGAAGCGGTCGGAAAAGAAATAAGAATGAACGGCTCGCCGTGGTACATAGTTGGAGTACTCGAAAAAAGAGAAGCCGGATTCTTTGGTGAAAACGAGGAGGATCGCAAGATCTTTATGCCGTTTCGCACCGCACGGAAAGTTGCCCCGACCCGCGACGCCGTCCTGCATATCGTTCAGGCAAAAACCGGCTTTCTCAACGATGCGGTCCAAGAGATCGAAGGAATACTTCGCGTCCGCCGCGAAGTTAAGACAGGCGAGCCGAACGACTTCGACGTAAAAACAGCCGACGATTTCATGAAGCAGTTTGACGGGATGATCGCGGGTGTCGGGGCCGCAGCGATCGCGATCTCGTGCCTTGGCCTTTTGGTAGGCGGCATCGGCGTAATGAACATCATGCTCGTTTCGGTAACGGAACGCACCAAAGAGATCGGCATCCGCAAGGCAATAGGTGCGACCAAAGGAGCGATCGTCCTCCAATTTCTTTCCGAGGCAATGGCTCTAACGCTGCTGGGAGGGGTGATCGGGGTTACGATCTCCGTGGGCATTAGTAATCTTATTCTGCTCCTTGTTCCTTCGCTTCCGGCGAAGATCGAACTCTGGATGATCCTGTTGTCTCTCGGTGTTTCCGTTGGCATCGGCCTCATTTTCGGCGTCCTGCCTGCAAGAAAAGCCGCCAATCTCGACCCGATCGAGTGCCTGCGGTACGAGTAACCTGCTAGAATCAATTTAATGAGAAATCCTTACAGAAAGGCGATCTTGATCGGCGTTGCGGCGGGAATGCGATGCTTTCTCCCTCCGGCATTATTGATTCGAAAGACGCCGGGCGGAGTATGCGAAAGCGGTGGTATGTGCTCCGTTTCGAAGGCCGCTTTGACCGCTTTGTCGGCAGCCGAATTGGTCGGCGACAAAACGCCCTGGATCGGAAACGGGACCGACCGGGGACCATTGGCTGCGAGGATAATTTCAGGAGCTCTCTCGGGTGCGGTAGTTTCCCGGAGAAATGGGGGCGAAGCATCCGTCGGCCTGGCCGCGGGAGCACTCGCCGCCTTCGCTTCGGCTCGCGCCTGCTATCTTGTGCGCCGTGAACTCGGCAAAGCAACTAGAGTCCCCGACCCCGTCCTGGCTGTTGCGGAGGACGTCACCGCCTTGGCCCTGGGCGTCACGGCAACCGAATAGCTATCGTTTCGCACTGCACCCTCTTCATCGGAAAGTCGGTTCCGCTCAGCTTCCCGTTCTTTGTTCCTTCGATTCTGGCAGACATAGCATTCAGACTCACGTTTCGATAAATTATGCGCTGCGGAAAATCATGAGTAAGGTTCTCAAAAACCAACTCGTCGGGTGAAAATTTACTGAGCCTGAACACAGTCTCGTCCTTGTTCGAGCTTGGCTTCGCGATATAGCTTATTCCTTCCGCATCGGTCACTATCCGCACAAACTCATGCGCGACGGTTTTACCTCCGCTTACGGTCCGGCTCATCCCGATCAAAGTTCCACCCGCCGGCTTCATCCATTGTTCTGAAATTATCAATGCACCGTCCCGTGCATTAAGTTCCCAACAACCGGCCATCCACCCAAGCCAGTTGGTGGAAGCCTTTTGCTCCTGAGCCGCGATGCCATTCGGCAGTAGAACAAATCCAGCCAAAGCAATCACAAATGCGGTAATAAATTTCATACTTCTCGATCTCCAATATTCGTGTGAACTAATAACTTTTGAGATTTTAGAAAATTAATGGCCTAGCCGTATTGTAAAAATCCGACATTCAGCTTTTTCGATCCACAATGATGGAGCAAGTCTTAGGAAGACGCCGTAAAGATGTCCGAGATCTTGTGTGTTTTTTGAAAATAAGCGAGTGGGGTCTCACCGGAAAATTCTTTAAAGTCCCGTACCATGTGCGACTGGTCGAAGTAGCCAAACTCATGAACGGCATCGAGCAGTTGAGGTGTTTCGGCTTGCCGGATCTTCCTAACAACGCCTTGAAAACGGACTATACGGGCAAGCAGCTTTGGCGAGATCCCGACAGATTCCCTAAAACGCCTTTCCAGGCGGCGCTCGCCTATGCCCATTCTATCGGCAAGATCCCTGATCGAAATATGTCCGTCGCGTGTCTGGATCAAACTTGAAGCATGGTGCGCGATTGCGTCGCTTTTGGCTGTCGCAAGGCGATTGAGAAAAAAGCCTTCGAAAACGGCTATCCGCTCCTTAAACGAGGCCGCTTCGCTGATCCTCAATTTCAGCTCGCTGCCGTCCGGACCAAGCGGCTCGGCTATGTCGCAGATCTCGTCCGTCAACTCATGCATTGAAAACCGCCCAAGCGGCCACGCACCCGCAGGCTGAAATCGCACACCAAAAAGAGAAACCCGGCCAGTTGCCCGGATCGAAATACAATGACGAATTTGTCCTGCAAATAATGCGGCGGATTGAACCTCGCGGCCGTATGCATGCACGCGTTCGAATCTGTCAGAAAGATTGAAAACTATCTCGGGACATCCATCGGGTAGAACCGTTTCTGGCTCAGGCGTTTTGCCCCCGTGGGCATACTGAAGAAACCAGAATCGCTTTATGAAACCGACGAGATTTGGTGACGGAAGTACTTCCCCGTAATCCATGATCAATCAAAAGAGAGTTAACACTGAACTTAAACTCGTGATAATTTCTTTGAAAGCATACGCACCTCAGTGTTCGAAAAGTAACGAACTGGTGCGGTCATTACACTCTAAATTTACACCAACCGTCAGGTGAGTTCAACACGTTCTTCATACTGCGGCACCTCGACATTCCAACCAAAACGGTCACGAATATGCTGTGCCATAGCGGCCGCCGCGTCCGGTTCGCCGTGGGTCGTGAAAACCTTCTTAGGTGTCGTTTTCAGGCCTTCGAGCCATCGCAATACAGCTTTCCAGTCCGCATGGGCAGAAAAACCTTCGACCCGTTCGACATGACAGCGAACGGGGATCCAGTTTTTCATAATGCGGACTTCTTTTTCGCCGTCCTGTACCCGGCGTCCGACAGTTCCCACTGCCTGAAATCCGACGAAAATGATGGTCGCGTTTTCGTCAGGCAATATCCGCATTGCATGATGCAGCACGCGTCCGCCCGTCAACATTCCGGACGCCGAAATGATTATCCGCGTGCCCTTCATATCGTTGACGCGGATCGATTCATCGCGTGAAGATGTAGTTTTCATAGAACCGGTTTTCAGCGGAAAGCCCTTGCCGGCCACAATGGAAGCATAGTCGCGGTCGTGCTCTTCGCCCCAGCGTCTGTAAACCTGTGTCGCTTGTGCGGCCATCGGCGAATCGACAACCACCGGCAGAACCGGAATTCGTTTCGCCTCTTCAAGCTCGCGGATCAGATACAAAACCTCTTGAGTCCGTCCGACCGCAAACGCAGGTATCAGCACCGGAGCGTTCCTTGCCGCCGCTTCGTTAATAATCCGCGCCATCTGCGTTTCCGAATCGACATCGCCGTGCAGCCGATTGCCATATGTCGATTCGCACATCAGATAATCGCAATCCGGCGGCGGTGCGGGATCTTTTACGATCGGCTGATCGTAATGCCCCAGATCGCCGGAAAACAGAAAGCGGATCGCTGCCGGACTGCCGGCCATCTCGACCAACACCAAACTGGCGCCCATTATGTGCCCTGCCACCAGAAAACTCGCGCGAAAATCCTCGCAAATATCCACTGAATTCCCGTCGTTCGCGACCGGGCGGATCAATTCAAGCGTGGCTTTGGCGTCATTTTCATCATACAGCGGCAAAGCGGGTGAGTGCCTTGTCAGCTTGTGCCGGTTGCGATAGTCGGCATCCTCTTCCTGCAGCCGTCCTGAATCAGGCAGCAATATTTTTAGAAGATCATTTGTCGCTCGGGACGTAAAGACAGGTCCACCATAGCCGAGTTTCACCAGCCTGGGCAAAAATCCGGTGTGATCGATATGCGCGTGAGTGATGATGACCGCGTCCAGCGAATTCACGTCGAACGGCAGGTCATGCCAGTTTCGCTCGCGCAATTCTCTCGGTCCTTGAAACAGCCCGCAATCGACCAGCACGCGCTTGCCGTTATGCTCCAATAAATACTTCGATCCCGTGACAGTCCCGACACCGCCGTAAAATGTGATCTTTGCCATGTACTTAAATATACCATTGGCGGCAGCCGCACGTTTTTCAAGAAAGCCTAATTACAGATATCGCCTTCCGGGATACATATGTCTCCACACGGCTTAGTTCCCCCCACGCAACCACCGGAAGATCGCGTCCGACTCTGAGAATCGGGCGGAGCCGACTCAAAATCATTGACGTTTACCGCCCTGACACAATTGGTTCGCGACACGATCGAAACGACCGCGTCATAGTCTTTTTGCGTATCAGTCCAGCCCTGTAATTTTACGGCCCCGTTCACAGCAACTACGTTGATGTGTGTTTTCTGTGCCGCAAGCTTCTTGCTCTGATTGATCTGGGCAATGATATCCGAGACGATCTTTGCGTCGTCACAGGTTTGAGCGCTGGCGGGATTTAGGGATGCCCCGGCCAGGAAGAAAACCGTGAAAAAACCAAAGATCACGATCGTACGAATTGTGGGTCTTATATTCATCTAGTCACTCCTTCTTTACTTGAGGTCATTTATCATAGACAGCAGGCTGAACCGTGTCTGTTTCCCAAAAACTATGGCATTGCCGTCATTGAGCCAGCTAAGCCGGGAAAAATACGCTCCCGAATCGTTGTTGGCCGTCAATCTTCGCGGCTGCCCTCCGTTCGATGCGACGACCCAAATGTCGTCCATGTTTTCATTGCGGGCGACAAACGCGATCTGCTTTCGGTCCGCCGAAAGAAAGATATTATAGTAATACGTATTCTCAAGTCCGGCGATACTGGTTTCGGTTCCCGACGCCACCGAAATACGCCTCAGCATTGTTTCAGGCGGAAGGCTGGCACCGGGCCGGTCGGATTCGGCGATGACGAGGCCTCCCTCATCCGCCGTCCAGCCGATCAGCCTGATTTGTTTTTCCGATTCAAAAACCTTTGTTGTCCGCTTTTCCGCGGCGTCGAATATCCAGAGGCCGCGAACGGTTTTTCCGTTGGCATTCGGCTTTTTCGATTGGGAAACAAACGCGAGCCGCTTTCCGTCCGAAGACCAATTTGGACCGTACAAAGAAAGCCCTGGGTCACTATTGTCTGTGATCGCCGTGTCGGCACCGTCGCTCGGCGATACGGTCCAAATATTGGCCGCTCCCCCTCGATCCGAGACGTACGCGATGCTTGCCCCATCCGGCGACCAGGCGAATGCATTCGTAACGACCGAGTTATACGGCGAGATCGAATATCCGACCGGAGGTATACCACCTGTGGCAACCCGTCTTTCGCCGCCGCCCTTTGGATTTGCGGTAAACAATTCGAGAACACCATCGCTGATCCTAAAAAAAGCCAGTGCGTTTCCGTCCGGCGACCACGAGGGCAAAAAACCGTTTTCGACAAGCTGAGTGGATCGGTCACCGCCATCGCCGCCCTTCATCGGCTTGACCATGATGGAGCCCGAAAACAAGTTCATGCCCCGGCTGAGATTTTTTACGGACTGAAAGGCGATCGTATCATTATTTGGCGATACCGCTGGCCAAAGCTCAGAATTTACGCTCCGAGCGATCGGACTTTCTTTTTGATCCTGAACATTTACGGACCAAATATTGGATTCTTCCTTGACCGAACTGAAAAGTATCGATCTGCCATCGGGTGCAGCATCAACGACGATATTGTCAGTCGCGGCTGCCGTGACACGCTCGGGGCCGACGGCATCAAGGTCACGAACAAAAATTTGAAAAACGCCGTCAACGGCCGAACTGTAAAATATCCTCCTCTTTACCGGCAGCCAAACAACGCTAGGGCCATCGCCGCTGCCCTCGGCGGCCGCAACAGGATCGTTGTCATCAAGGTCACTCGTAAATATCTCCCAGGTACCTTCGCTTCGGGTGGCATAGGCGATCTGCTTCTCGTCAGGCGAAATATCAACCCATGTCACGGCCGTGTTTCTGTCGGCAAAAGATGTCACCTTGACGGACGATCCGCTCATAACGTCCATCGCGTAAAGATCGCCTTGCGATTGGTAATAGATCTTTCCGCTTTCGGTCCAGCGTCTAAGCTCGCAGCTTCCGTCGTTAAGGGCACCAACGCTCCGCGGCTTGCCTCCAAGCGCCGAAACACGCCAGATACCCGTCCCGCCCGCATCGGGTGAATTGCCCCGCTCCGAAAAGAACGCGATCTCATCTCCCTTTGGCGACCAGATCGGGTCACGGTCGGAGAACGTATCATTAGTGACCTGGACGGAATCGGTCGAACCGGTCTGCTTGACCCAAATGTTCTTGTAGTTCGATTTTGTCGACGAAAAGGCGATGAGCTTCGCATCCGGAGAGAATGCCGCACTGCTAAAAAGCTCGCCTGCGGCGGCGGTCCAGCTTTCGACATCGACGATCTTATGCGAGCGCGGCGGAACACTACTGCCACCGGAACTTGAACGGTACCACAGGAATGTTCCCGCGATTCCCGCCACCGCCAGCGAGAACAAAAGTAAATGAAAGACGTTGAACCGGCGGCTGGTCACCATAGTCGCTGCCGTCTGGAAGGTCGAGTGAATATTGCGAGCGTCCGTGTTGAGCTGCGGGGCGGCGATCGCCGCGGCTGTCGTTTGCCCAAGCCGGGCTTCGAATTTCATCTCCTCGCGGAGGTCTTCGAGGTCAATATGCAGGTCTTTTATGTGCTGATACCGGTGATCGACATCCTTTCGCAGGGTCTTGTCAATGATCCGTTCCAACTGGCGCGGGAGGTCGGGTGAGATCTGTCGTATCTGCGGGGCCGGATCCTTCATTATGGAGCTGATGACATCCATTGGCTCTTCACCGACAAATGGACGCCGGCCGGTGAACAGTTCGAACATCACCACGCCAAGGCTCCAAATATCGCATCGGGCATCGACGTGCTTTCCTCTGGCCTGTTCAGGCGACATGTACGCGACCGTGCCCATCACCATTCCGGGCTTGGTGTTCACCATCGCGATGGTGGCATCTTCCGATGAAGCCTCTTCGCTGGTCTTTTCGGTAAGTTTGGCCAACCCGAAATCAAGCACCTTCACTAGGCCATCCTGCCGAAGCATTATGTTTTCGGGCTTTATGTCGCGGTGAATGATCCCGGCTTCATGCGCCGCATTAAGCGCGGCCGAAGTCTGTATGGCAGCGTCAAGAACCGCCAACAGCGTCATTGGTTCGGTCTGTATCCTCTCGCGGAGCGTTTTGCCGGTTATAAGTTCAGCCGCCATGAAATGACAATCTTCAAACTTGCCGATCTCGTAAATAGTCAGGATGTTTGGATGATTGAGTGCGGATGCGGCCTTGGCTTCCTGGACAAAGCGCCGGACGCGGTCTTCATCGCCAGCAACATCGGTTGGCAAAATTTTAAGCGCGACCTGCCGTCCGAGCTCGGTGTCGGCGGCGACATAGACATCGCCCATCCCGCCTGACCCGATCTTTCCGCGTATCTCGTAACGAGAGATCCTGCTGCCGGTCTCCATAAAATGCCGTGTAAACTCGTTTTCCAGAGTGAATGTTAATACTACTGGGTGAGTTTAGGACGAATCGCCTTCAAAGCCAAGTGTTTGACTAATTAGCCGATTGACCCTTCGATATGTATATACCAGCTATCAGCAAGCCTTCAATGAGATGGTCGGCGTGTTCCCGGTCGAACCAGACTCTGACATCCCGCGGCACCATTTCTGCCAGGTTCCGCCGGATCTTCGCCGCTTCTTCAAAGGAACGGACGGCTCGCTCTTTTTCGCCGAGTTGACCGTATGCCATGGAAGTCAATACGTGAGCGCCCCAGTTGCTGTTAAGGTTCATTCTTAGGGCGATATCGAGGGCCTCTTGATAGTCTCGGCGGCGATAGGCGTCGTTAAAGTTTGCGTGCCAATACCATCCGGGAAAATTCGGGTTTAATTCGCGTGCGGTTTGAGCTAATTTCAGCCCCCATTCCCAATCGCCCGAATACGAGATCATTTCACCAAACAGTGCTGTCGCGTTGCCATCCATCGGATTCAACGCAAGCGACCGTTTGACCGCCGTTGGCAGGCTGCTAAATTCCTTTTTGAAGAAAAGCGCCTGCGCCAATGCGAACCAAGCAAGATGATCGGACGAAGATGTTTCGACCGCCCGCCGTGCCTCAACCGCTCCAAGCTCGAGAGATTCTTCCAACAGGTCAAAACCCTGAGCGTAGCCTTGCACCAACAAGAGCGCCTGCATTGCACGAAGCGTCGCGTATTCCGGCGTCTTCTCAAGAGCCGCTTCTACGCCATCAAGCGACGTTCGCCATTCCGCCGGTGTCACCCGTTCGAAATAACCAAAGCTGCGCACCAATGCTTCGTACGGTGTGAGTTCCGCCGCCGAGCGTGTTCTCAAACGTTCGCCCATCGTTCGCGGAAGCACTCCGTGCATGTCCGCAACCGTCGAGACGATCTGCGGAGCAAGTTTGTCCTGAATATCGAAAATATCCTGATGATTGAAAGGGACATTGTATTTTTCAGCCCACAAACTGGCGCCTGTCGAACCATCAACCACTTTGACAGCGAGCCTTATCATCGAACCCGCTTTCCGTAAAACACCCTCAATGTTATATCGAGCCCGTGCATCACTACCGACATTTGACGAAATGACCCTCAAATAAGAAAAACGCGAGAGCCCGGCTACAACATCTTCGCTAAGCCCTCTCGCCAATGCCGCGACATTCGTGTCATCTCCATCAAAGCTGAAAGGCATGACACCAACCCAAAACCCTTCGTCGCCGTAGTACGCGTTTGATTCTTCAATGTCTTCAGCCCCGAAACCTCGCGTTAAAGCCTCGCCATGCAGAGCATGCTCTTTCCCTCCTTCACCGTGCAAGATCGCCGTCGCCGGTTGATCACCGAACGGGCCGGCTGCGGTCGCTGGCGGTTCTGACAAAACTATCGCCGGCCCATAGAGCAACTCCGCTCCGTCATCGAGACAGAACATCATAGTATTGTCGTACTCGCGGCCACATTCAGGGCATCGTTTCATATCGAGTCTATCGAAAATCGGTGATCATGATCGCATTCCCGATACCTTGCGCGCGGACAATGGCGATGCGTTTGCCATCGCGCGAGTATTCGCGTCGTGCTATGCCGGGCAGCTGAAAGTTTGTCATCATCTTGCCGGGGCTGCCATCGACCGGCTGCAGCCACAGGTTTTGCATTTCCCCGGGTGCAACAACAAGCGTGATACCGCTGTCGTCGGGTGTCCAAATCGGTCCGCGAGTGATATTGGTGTTGGGCGGGCTGTCAAAAATAGTCAACGGTGCGCCGCCCTCGGCCGGCACTATCGCCAGCCGCGTCCAGTTTTGCGTTTTTTCGTTTGGCGTGAAACAGGCAAAGCGGGTTCCGTCGCGAGAATAGCGCGGTTCCGTGGCGCGATATTCCG
Organism: Pyrinomonadaceae bacterium; assembly: GCA_041745075.1. GTDB lineage: Bacteria > Acidobacteriota > Blastocatellia > Pyrinomonadales > Pyrinomonadaceae > OLB17. The sequence continues at coordinate 18,468 of JBGTJP010000163.1, forward strand.
TCAACCTCTGGGATTCGCCGCCCTCGATCGGCACTCGGTGAACGCGTAAGATCCCGTCGGCTGAGTATGCGGAGTAGATCACCCATTTGCTGTCAAGCGAAATATCCGGATTGTCCGCCCCGGAGGCGCTTACCAGCACGGTGGGATTTCCGCCGTTGGCGTCGATCCGTACCAACTGTCCGCCGCCAGAGCTGCTCGTATAGACGATATATCTTCCGTCCGGAGAGGCGACAGGCGTCATTTTGAATTGGCGGTCGTTCGTGAGCGGCTTGGCGTTGGCGCCGTCGGCGTCCATGACCCAAACCTCGGCATCGCCCGTCTGGTTCGAAACGTAAACGATCTTGTTGTCGTGCGTCCACGAAATTCCCCACGTGTCGCCTGTGTCGGGCATGACCTGGACCGCATTCTCCGGCTTCAGGTCCGGCGATACCCATACCGCCGATCGGCTGAATATCTCGCCGGTCACGATCGAGCTTCCGTCGGCCGTGATCGAAACGGAGAAATGGCCATTCAAATTGTTGGTCAGTCGCCGACGGGTGCCTGACGGGTAGGCGACCTCCCAGATCTGCGGTTGGCCGAGCGGGCCATCGTTGCCGGCAACTATGAGTGAATCGCCCGACGGGTGCCAGACCAGATTGCCTATCTCGTGCCAGGCTTCTCCCAGTTCTCTGGCAGCTCCGTCTGTAACGGTGATAATCGTGATCGCTCCGATCGGATCCGGGATGCGCGTGTCGTCACCGGATGGGACCGCGATCGTTTTGCCGTCAGGCGACCAGGCCGGCGGGCCGTCGAGAAAACCCGTACCGCTCGTCGAGGCTATTGTTCGTTCGTTAGCCCCATCTGTGTTTGCAATGACGACCGACGAGACGTTGGTTGCAAGGTCATAACGTCCAAAGCTGACCTCAAGCCCGCTTGGCGAGAACTGGACGTCTCTCGCGTTCGACAGCACCTTGGTCGGCGTTCCGCCGAGCGTGGGCAGCCGATATACGGACGGCTCATCTACGGACGCTGATTCCGCATTAAAATATAGAAAGTTGCCGTCTGGCGAGAACACCATCCCGTCGAAAAGATCGAGTTCGCCGGGTTTTAGTATTTGAATGTTGCTGTTCGTCTGAATCTGTTTTATCCATATCGACCGCTCGCCGCCGTCTGTCCGGATATAGGCTAAAAACTTGCCATCCGGCGAGATCTCGGCCCCGCGCGCCTTACCGTCGCCGGTCAGACGCTGTGTAACGATGTTTACGCTGCGGGCCGGGGCTTGAGACTGCTGACCTCCGTTTAGGAATTTATAGATACCATACCCAAAACCGGCCAGCACCACTGCCGTTACCGCAACAGCGGTGATCGCCGCGAATTTATGCCGGCCCACCTGTTTCGAAAACGACGAAGCAGTTTCAAAGACCTTGGTATCTGCTTCAGTCACTGTCCCGGTCCCAAGCGATCCGGGCGGGTCGATGATCGCCGTTAAGGTTTCGTCGGGCGACTCGGAGAACCCAGTCGCTACCGCTTCTGACTTAGCCGGGCCGTAAAGCAACTCCGCTCCGTCATCGAGACAGAACATCATAGTATTGTCGTACTCGCGGCCACATTCAGGGCATCGTTTCATAAAATCCTATTCCGGCAAACCCATTTTTCGCAGCATTTCCTTAAACCTCGGATCATCGCGCAAGGCATCATAGGCGGGATCGACTTTAAGGACTTGCAGTTGCGAGTCGCGTTCAACGTAGGCCTTTTCGAGCGATTTGACAGCGGAATCTTTATCACCGAGTGCTGCGTATAGTGTCGCGAGTGAGGCTGGGGAAACATATCTTTTCGTGGTGCGCAATTGTTCTAGTATATCCAGAGCCTTTTCGCGGTTTCCTGATAAGGCGTAAGCGCCTCCAAGATTGATAAGGGCGCTTGTCGATTCACTGTCTAGTTCGTCGGCCGTCTGAAGTTCGGTGATCGCCTTTTCATACTGGCCGGACGCTGTATAGACCTGACCAAGATAAACACGAGCCGGTGCGTTTTTCGGCTCTGCCGTGAGGCCTTCCACCATTTTTATAGAAGCCTCGGCGTAACGGCGAGCGTAATACAAAATTATCCCTTCGTTGCCGATCAAACCTACGCGCAGCGGATCGAGTTTCTGCGATTGATGGATCTCCGCCAACGCCTCATCAAAGCGTCCGATCTGCGAAAGATAAGCCGCGTAAAGCGTATGAGCTGAAGCATAATTAACATTTAATTCGATCGCCCGCTTATAATTTACCTCAGCTTTTACCCAATTGAGGTCCTGATTTTCGATGTAGGCTAAGGCAAGATGGGCTTCGGCAAGTGATTCGTCCAAAGCCACGGCCTTTTCGGCCGCAGCACGCGCCTTTGGTTTTCCATCTGCCGGATCGATCGCGCTGATCTCGACAAGAGCTCCGTAGTTGAAGGCAAGTTCCGCGTACGCCTGAGCAAAATTTGGATCAAGCGCAATTGCCTGATTTTGATACTCGATCGCTCTTTTTAGATTGGCCGCACCGTTGCTCCGCTGATAAAAAACGCCAGTCAAGTTCAGTTGATATGCGTCAGCGTTGACCGTTGTTCTTTTTGCGATCTGCTGCTTTTGCTCTCCAGAAAGCGTCAAGTTCAAATTCTGTGCAATGTCTTGCGCGATCACTTCCGGCACATCGAGCGTGCCTGCGACTTTGCGGTAATAGTTGTCGCCCCAGATCCGTGTGCTGTCCGCGGCATTTATCATCTCGACGCTTATCTGCACGTTGTCGCCTTGTCCGATCATCCTTCCCGTGATCACGGCCTGGACACCAAGCTCCGTCGCAACCGATCTAACGTCAATTTCCCTTCCTTTGTACTTAAAGGCGGAGCTGCGGGCAATTACCTTTATCTGCGGAAGCTGCGACAATTTGTTTATCAGCGAATCACTCAGACCATCCGAGAGATATTCGTTGCCCGGATCTCCAGTTTCGTTGGCAAACGGCATTACTGCGATCGATCTTATCTTCGAATCGGATGTAAAATAGCGGTAAGCGAAAAAGCTGCTGACAAAGATCAAGGCGACAACACCGATTCCGGCCAACTGCCAACCGCCAAATTTCCTCCTCGGACCTGATATTTGCGGAGCATCATCCAATGTTCTCTGAAACTCAGCCGTCATTTCGACGGTAGCTGATTCGCCGGAAACACTACCCGTTGACCGCCTGAAAACGTTCGTTACCGCAGACGCTTCCGACGATTCGCGGGCGAGCGCAATGGCAGCGGTCATGGCCATTGCTCTTCCATCGGCGTACGCCGCGTCAAATTCTTCGACGCCGATCGCGGCACGTGCTTCGTCCAGATAACGCTCCAAAAATATCCGATCAAGTTCTTCGACCTTGTAGCCGACGGCGTCGTAGATGGTTTGCATCGAGCCGCTCAGACGCGCGGCTTTTTTCATCTCGCCGCCGATGACGCTCAATGCCGCAAAGCGTTCAAACGCATATCCGATGCTTGTTTTATCACCGAGCTCTTCACTGATCCTTAATGATTCCAGCGCGAATGTGCGGGAAGATTCATAGTTGCCGGTAACGCATGCAACCGCCCCGAGATTGACCGTCGCCATGACGATCATCGGTTTATCTGTTTCTTTTCGGGCGATGGCGAGCATTTCCTGATAATGTTTTTCAGCCGTTTCATAATCTTCGCGGGTGCGTGCGATCTCGCCCAGAAGATTTGACAAGGTTGCCACCTGCCGTGAATCATTTATCTCTCTCGCGATCGGCAGGGCTTCTTCGATCAGATCTTGAGAAGTGGAAAGTTTGTCAAGCATAAATTCGGCTGAAGCCAATTTATGCAGAGCGACGACGATCAGGCCTTTGTCTCCGGTCGCCCGGCTGAGTCGCAAGCCTTCCTGTCCATAAGAAACACCTGCCGTCCGGTCGCCCATTTTCCAGCTAATAGTGCTGAGACCGCTGCTAATTCGTGCCACCAGTCTGGGATAGGATTGATCGCCGTCGATGTTCAAAGCGGATTTTGACCAGTTGAGACTCTCCGCCAGATGTCCACGCGTGAGCCAGAAATGCTGCAATTCTGCGACAAGGCGCAAGTTTGTTTCGATATCATTCCGTGACGACCATTCGAGTGCGACCCTGAGATTTTCATGTTCGCGTTCTAGTTTTTCGAGCCATGTCGCCGCATCGGCACCCGACAACTCCGGCGAAGCCTTTTTAGTCAAATCGGCATAAAATGCCGCATGACGCGCTTTTGTTTGATCCTCTTCTCCGCTTTCGGCTAACTTCTCGATGGCGAATTCCCGGACAACAACGAGCATCTTAAAACGCCGTTCACCGTCGGCCTGTTCGCGTTGGAAAATAAGACTTTTATCCACAAGCGAGGACATGCCATCGAGAATATCTATTGACGACCCGGCGACCGATTCAGCGCTATCCAGCGTAAAACCACCGCGAAATACGGACAACCGATTGAGAAGATCTTGTTCATCCCTATCCAGCAGATCATAGCTCCACGAAACGGCGGAGCGCATCGTACGTTGGCGTTCGGGCAGGTCCTTTGCTCCACCGGTTAGAAGGCTTAAGCTGTTTTCGAGCCTCGTTAAGATCGCTTGTGGAGAGAGAACCTTTACGCGGACCGCCGCAAGTTCGATCGCCAGCGGAAGCCCATCCAAACGCCGGCAGATCTCCGCAACCGCAGGCGCATTTTCATCTGTCAAAGCAAAATCGGCCTTCGCTGCTTTGGCCCGTCTTAGAAATAATTCTACCGCTGGAAATGCACGCACTTCCTTTGCTGCTAGCTGCGTTTCGACCGGAACACCAAGCGGCTGGAGTGTAAATTCGCGTTCAAACTGCAGATTTAACCGTATCTGACTGGTTACCAAAATCTTCACGTCAGGAGCAGTGGTGAGCATCTCGCCGACGGAAGGCGCGGCTTCGATGACCTGCTCAAAATTGTCGAGTATGAGCAGCATCCGTTTATTACGGAGATGTGCATTCAGACTTTCGATCAACGGCGTTGCACCGTCTTCACGGACGCCGAGCGTCTTTGCAATTTCCGGTATGACAAGCTCATGATCCGCGACCGGTGCGAGCGGAACGTAGAAGACGCCATCCGAAAATTCCCGCACCGATCGATGAGCGATCGCGTTGGCAAGCCGTGTTTTGCCGGTTCCGCCAACGCCCGAAAGCGTGAGAAGCCGAACGCCTCCATTAAACAAAAGATCCAGTATCTCCGCTGTTTCCTCAACGCGTCCGATGAGCGGCAGATGTTCGCCGGTTAGATTATTCGGCGCGGCACTTTCCGGTAAAACTATCTGCCCGGAAACGGACGAATCGAGGAAAATTGTTTCCTGTTCTCCCGTCGCGGGCGGCAAACTGCTCTCTACCTCTTCAAAATCAAGGCGCTGCTTGACTCGGCGCAGATCGGCAAGGACATCTTTGACGTTTTGATAGCGCTCATCTAGCTTCTTGCGGAGCGATCCCTCGATAATGCTGATGATCTCGGGCGGCAGATCGGGCACAACCTCGCCGAGAGGAACCGGCTCTTTGTGCAGGATCGCACCGATGATATCTAAAGCGTTTTCGCCTTCAAACGCGGGCCTGCCGGATAATATTTCGTACAACACGATCCCGAAACTGAAAATATCCGAACGGGCGTCGACCACCTTACCGCGAGCCTGTTCCGGCGACATATAATTCGGCGTGCCGATAATCTTTCCCGCCAGCGTCTGCGACTGAATGGCGGTCGCCGTTTCTTCGCCCGCCGTCAGAGTCGCGGTCAGCTTTGCAATTCCAAAATCAAGAACCTTGACCAACCCGTTCGGGCGAACCATTATGTTGTCGGGTTTGATGTCGCGGTGAACAATTCCCGCCGAGTGTGCTTCATCCAAAGCCGACGCAACCTGGATCGCAATGTCCAGAACTGCACTTAACCTCAATGCTTTTGTTCTCGCATACTCATCTAAGGTTTTGCCCTTGATATATTCGGTCGAAATTAAATGCAGACCCTCAATTTCATTTATCTCGTAAATCGTGAGGATATTCGGATGATTCAAGGCGGAAGCGGATTTCGCCTCGCGCACAAAACGGCTCATCCTTTCAGAATCTTCGACAAATTCTTTCGGCAGAATCTTCAGGGCAACTTTGCGGTCGAGTTTTGTATCTTCGGCAAGATAGACCTCCCCCATGCCGCCCTTGCCGATCTCCGACAAAATTTTGTAATGCGAAATGGTTACGCCCTTTTCAAGATTCATATCTGATCTGTTCTTCAATCTCGAATAGTCTAAACAATCCTGCGTTAGTTCGTCGCAGCGACCCAATATTTGTCATGTCGCTATCGATCTTCAGGAATGTAACGGAAAATCCGCTAAAATTCGTGTCAGAATACGGGTTCCGAAAAAACCGTAAGGGCCGCAGACTTGAACCGACTTCCTGCGTCACAAAAAAACCGCCTAAATCTCGTTTTGAACATACAGGTGCTTAAAACGAGTTTAGGACGGATTTCTATTATAACCAAGGAACTACTAGTTTACATATTCCTTCGGGAACCACAGCACTTCGGCGGGTTCTTCGGATTTGGCCTGGCGTTTTCGCTGTTGGGCGGCGCGGATAAGCTGTTCGACGGTTTCGCCGTCCTTCCAAAACGTGGCCCAGCCGACATTCACGGCAATAGCGACACCTTCGCCATCGGCGACCTCAAATTCGTTTTGAACAAAGCCTTCGCGGATACGCTCAATTATCTCGAAAGCCGTTTTTTTCGAGGCGGTCGGCAGTATTACGCTGAACTCGTCGTTGATCGTGCGCGCCAGAAAATCCATTTTTCGCAAATGTTCGCCGATGTGCTTTCCAGCAAACTCAAGCATCTGATCGCCCACGCCGTGGCCGAGCATCGAATTTACGGCGCCGAAATCGCGTATATCGATCGACAAGATGGTGAGCGGCCGTTCTTCACGGTTCCTGAAAGATTCGGCAAGTTGATTTTCAAGGACCATATAAAAGGCCCGCTCGTTCGGCAATCCGGTCAGGTTGTCCGTCAGAGCGCTTGAGAGCGTGCGCTCGAACGCGAGCGAGCTGCGAAAGATCGGTGTCACATGTTCGCCGATCGCCTCGAGCAGCTTGACGTTATCCGGCGCGGAGCTGATCGGTTTGTTCGTAAATATCTGAAACACCCCAAAGGGCGACTCACCTTGAATCAACGGAATTGCGGCCGACGCGGCAAAACCCGCAAGCCGTTCGGAACCTATCGCTTTCCAATCAGAAGAAAGTCCGATCTCCGTGACGATCTTACCCGTCCCAAAAGAGCGGCCCGCCAGGCCCTCGTTGAGCCCGATCTCAAGATCGCGAAGAGCATCGGCATTTGCACCGTCCGCGTAAACGAATCTCAATGATTCACCGTCAGCCGAAGGTACCGCGAGCAGCGAGGCAGCGAAAGGAAAAATTTCGGCCACGCGGCTCGAAACCAGCCGGAACATATCCGCCGCGTTAAGCGACGAGGCAAAAACCTCGTTCGCCTCATTCAGGGCGATCAGCCGGTCCTCGATGGCATAGGGAGCTTGCGGGGCGGGTTCCTGGTCGACCGCCTCAGGCGCATCTGTAACGATCCTTCCGGGACGCAGAAAAACGCTTGCAAACAAAAACAAAGCGGCGGCACCCGCGGTAACGGCAAATGCCGTCAACCCTTCGGTGCCTGACGACGCCGCAAAAAATGTTATCGCAATTGCGACAAGGCCGGTCGCAATATGTGCTATTCGTGCGGCCTCAAACGAGCCGGGCCGACGCGGGTCGCCGCTGAAATTCCCAAAACTGTTCATAGGATCGTGCTGAAGACCGGGCATGATTGGGCAAACTGAGGAGATGGCGGAAGGAACCGCTCTTATAAACAATACCGTTGAAGCGGATGCCGCGTCAATATTTTCCTTACATTGTTATAAGAAGCCGAAAAATAACTTTAAGCGGCAATATCGAAATTTTGCAGGCAAATTCATCAAAAAAGTAGAGTTTTTCTTCAAAAATCGATTTTTTTCACGATTTTTGGGTTGACTAACCATCATTAGCTATTTATATTGTCCAATGTTCCAAAAAAAATGGGAATGGGACAAGACTGTGTTACAGCAGTCGTTAGTAAACATAAGTTAACTTATTCTTTGAAGAAGACAGGAGATCAATTTAAATGAGAAAAATTATTGCACTTTCAAGCCTCTTGGCGCTTGGTGCTCTTGGAATGGCCTGCGGCGACGCCGCACCGGCTAATAACGCTGCTAACAGTAACAGGGCGAATAACGCGGCAAACACGATGAACACGGCTGCGAACACAATGGCAAACGCCGCTAATACGCTTGCCAATGCTGCAAACACAGCCGCTAATGCCGCTAACAGTGCGGCTAACACGCTGGCAAATGCCGCTAACTCGGGCAAAATGGCTGACAACAGCAAAATGGCCGACAACAAGACGGCTGACAACAAGAAGCCGTAGTTCTTTCACTTCGAACATTAAAAGAGGCGGTCCGCGAATATTCACGGGCCGCCTCTTTTGAATTTCCTGATATTGAAGTTAGTTGACAATCGTCATTACTCGTCACTTCAGCGGTGGTTTGACCATTTGAACCGTAACATCTTTCCTAACTCGCGGCCGTCGCATCGTTTAGCAACGCCCGTAATTCATCGATGCTCGTCACCGGACGCTGGCAAATAAAGTTTTCACAAACATAAACCGACGCCCTACTGTCGATCATAGTGCGGTCCTTCAGAACCGGCAGATCATTTTCCGCCTTTCCATCTCCCAACGCCATGATCTTGAACGGACGATACTCCTTCCGCACTTCCCTTTCAAGCTCATTTCCCGATTCGCCGATTATCACTATCTCTTTCACAGCGGCAACATAGAATTCGATCGTTGACAAGGCCCGGCCGAAACCTTGCGGATACCGTTTGATCTGCGAGGAAGCGACCCTCAAGGCCGTGACCGCAAACCGTTCATACCGCTCATCGCCAAAAAACTTGGCCAGTTTCAAGAGCACATCCGCCGCCACCGAATTTCCCGACGGTGTCGCGTTATCGTAAAAATCCTTGTTCCGCACGATCAGTTCTTCATGATCGTTTGAAGTAAAAAAGAACCCGCCGTTCTCTTCATCCCAGAACTCGGTGATCATCGTGTCAGCCAGGTTCTTCGCCATGATCAAATACTCTGCTTCCCCGGAAGCCTGAAAAAGCTCGATCAGGCCATCCGCCAGATTCGCGTAATCTTCGATATAGCCATTCAACTTCGCCCGTCCATCCTTCCAGGTTCGCAGCAGCCGGAAGTTGGCTTCAGAGGCTCCCGCCGCGCTCTCCGATGCAGAAGCCTGTGTTTTAGCAAGGGCGGAGCTGTCAACTTGATCATTACGCCCTCCCTCACGGTCGGGCCTCCGCATACTCTCCATCAAGAAATCCGCATTCCTTTTCGCAATTTCCAAATAATCCGCCGAATCCAACACAGCCGCTGCTTCGGCAAACGCCGCGAGCATCAAGCCATTCCAGGCGGTCAGCACTTTCTCGTCCCGAAACGGTTTTACACGCTTCTCACGCTCATCAAAAAGCTTAGCCCTCATGTCAGGGCCGGGATCGGCAGAGCCTGGGTTCTTAACATTGAGGATATTCGAACCCTCAAAATTTCCGTCCGCCGTCACGTCATAGAATGCACCAAATTCCCGACCGTCCTTTTCGCCCAAAACTGCCTCAACATTCTCCGGTTTCCAGACAAAAAACTTCCCTTCTTCGCCCTCGCTGTCGGCGTCTTGCGAGGAATAAAAACCACCCGACGGATCCAGCATCTCCCGCTTCACATATTCGAGCGTTTCGATCGCAATTCGCTTAAAAAACTCCTCCTTGGTTATCTGGTAAAGATGCAGATAGACACGGATCAACTGAGCATTGTCATACAGCATCTTCTCAAAATGCGGCACCAGCCAGATCGCATCGACCGCATAACGGTGAAAGCCGCCGCCAAGCTGATCGTACATCCCGCCGTTCGCCATTTTCTCAGCGGTCGTTTTGACCATTTCGAGCGCCGTCCCGCAAACTTCAGTTTGCGGCCCTTCGCGGGAGATCGAAGTTTGCCGGACATAATATCGCAGCAGAAATTCCATCGACATCGCCTGCGGAAATTTCGGAGCACCGCCCCAACCACCGTTCTTAGCGTCGTACGACCTGACATAGCTTTGAAACGCGGCATCCAATAAACTTTCGTCGAGGCCGCCCGACGCGGTTTCGGTCACGGTCAGCCGCCGCAATTCACCCAAGATGTCATTCGCCGAAAGCAAAAGCTCATCCCGCCGCTCCTTCCACGCCTCGGCTATGCTCATCAGGATCTGCTGCCACGACGGCATTCCATAACGCGGACCCGGCGGAAAATATGTGCCTCCAAAGAACGGGAGCTTGTCCGGCGTGATAAAAACGTTCATCGGCCAGCCCCCGCGTCCCGTCGTAAGTTGAACAAAGTTCATATATATCTGATCGACATCCGGCCGCTCTTCCATATCGACCTTGATGTTCACGAAATTCTCGTTCATGATCCTTGCCGTCGCCTCGTCCTCAAACGATTCGTGCTCCATCACATGGCACCAGTGACACGCCGAATAGCCAATGCTCACCAGCACCGGCTTGTCTTCTGCTTTCGCCTTTGCAAACGCCTCCTCGCCCCATGCATGCCATTCCACAGGATTGTGCGCATGCTGCAGTAGGTACGGAGATGTCTCGTCGATCAGTTTATTCGTATGTATTTTTGAACCTTGCATAATTTCATTGTTTCACGCGGGTGTAAATTTTTGAAACGAAGATGGCCTTCTGATATAGTATTCCGAGTTCCTATGACCCAGCGAAGCATCGCAAAACTCCGTCCCGCCAAACAGCGAGCGAACTTGTTCGCCGGTGACTAAACTTCATTTTCTCCGCATTGCAGACGCCCGCACGTGAAGTACGGGCGAAACACTTAAATTTACCGTCCGGCTCACTTGTCCGGCGAGAAAACTGGAGAAAATCTATGACACCGACAACAGAACTGCAGAAACCCGTAATCAAGACCCAACTGCCTGGGCCAAAATCCCTTGAAATTATCAACGCCGACGCTCGGTACGTTACGCCGAGCTATCCGCGGCCGGACTACAAACTCGTCGTTGAACGCGCCCGCGGTGTATGGGTCGAGGATCCTGACGGCAACATTTTTCTCGACTGCAACGCCGGCGTGGCCGTCTGCTCCACCGGACATTGCCACCCCGAGGTGGTCGAGGCGGTAACAAAACAGGTCAACGAATTTATCCATTTCTGCGGCACCGACTATTTTTACCGCCATATGCCGGAGCTAGGCAAAAAGCTTGAAGAGATCTGCCCGATCGACGGCCCGACCCGCACCCATTTCGCAAACAGCGGGGCCGAGGCGGTTGAAACCGCGTTAAAGGTGGCGATGTACCACACCCGGCGGCAAAAATTTGTCTCATTCTTCGGCTCATTTCATGGCCGAACATTGGGGGCCCTAAGTCTGACATCCAGCAAGCGGGCACAGCGGCTTGGGTTTATGCGGCAGGCGTTGGATGTGGTTCATATTCCGTACCCGAATAAATTTCGCCACTTTGTTACCGGTATGCCGACGGACGAAGCAACTATCACGCGCGACTGCATCAGCTGGCTTGAAAACAAATTGTTCCAGACAACGACACCGCCTGAAGAAGTTGCCGGGATCGTACTTGAGGTCGTTCAAGGGGAAGGCGGATACATCCCCGCGCCGACCGCGTTCGTCAAAGAGCTTCGCCGCATCTGCGATCAGCACGGCATTATGCTTATTATCGACGAAGTTCAGTCCGGGATGGGCCGCACCGGCAAAATGTTCGCTCTCGATCATCACGACGGCGTTAATGCCGATATTATGTGTCTCGCCAAGGGTTTAGGGTCAGGCATGCCGATCGGAGCATGTATCGCCCGGGCTGACATCATGGACTGGCACAAGGGAGCTCATGCCTCGACTTTCGGCGGCAACCCGGTCGCTCTTACTGCCGCGCTGAAGACCATCGAACTGCTCCAGGGCGGCCTCGTGGATAACAGCCGCGATGTCGGGGCCTATCTCGAAGCCGGTCTCAACAAGCACAAAGAGAAGTACGATTGCATCGGCGATGTTCGCGGCCTTGGAATGATGCTCGGCGTCGAATTTGTGGCCGATAAAAAGTCACTTAAGCCTGCCCCGGAACTTCGCGACCGCATTGAAACGGAGTGTTACCAAAAAGGCCTGATTGTACTTGGCTGCGGCACGAGCTCCATCCGTTTCTCGCCGCCGCTTATCCTGACGAAGGAAAACGTCGATGTCGCCTTGGAAATATTTGACGATGCTATCGCCTCTTGTCTGACTCGAGAGCAATAGCAAAGCGGATCATTATATTCGCCGTTTAAGGCTGGAACGTTGGCAAAAATGAGAAGGCTGTCTGGGAAGACGGCCTTTTTCAATTTAGAGCTGACGTTTGAAGATACCTTTTTTAGCAATTTCTACTGGAAATTGTACGAGGTAGAACAAAACCTGTTTTAATACACATATGGCCGGAACAATTTCAAAGAAACTTTCAAATTCGTTTGAAGGTGCCCTCGCGGGCGGGGGCGATCCCGCAACATCCCCGCTATATGTTTTCGGGCCTTTTCTGAAGCTTATCGTGATCGCGGGCGTAGCTCAGGTCACGTTTGGGGCGACGGTCTGGCTCGCCGTGTTTACGGTCATCATGGTCTCGGCGATGTACCGGCAAGTGATGTCGTGGGTCACGGACGGGAGCGGCGGGAGCGGGCTTGCGGAGGAAGAATTCGGAAGCTGGGCGGTAAAGATCAACGCCGGAATTACGGTAATCGAATACACGCTGACCTTTTTGGTCAGCATGGCCGCCCTCGTCACTTTTATCGCAGACCGCTTTCCTGCCCTCAACGAAAAAGCTTTCGGCCTCCAATACAGGGTCTTTCTGGCCGTGGCGCTGAGCCTGTTGACCGCCTGGGTCGTCAACCTCGGGCCAAAGGTCTCGGCCCGTGCTTTCGGCCCGGCAACCGCCGGCATTCTCGCACTTCTCTGGGTAATGATCTTCGCGACCATATTCCAGTATGGATTTCATCTTCCCAATTTCGACTTTCAGGCTTTCTCGCTGTCGCAGGTCAGTTTTGTCGAGCACGGCGATGTGGTGAGCACATCATATCTCCATTTGACGCTCGGCGGGTATGCCCGCATTCTCGCCCTTATGACGGGCATTGAGATATTTGCCAACCTCGTCGCCGCGTACGAGGGCAAACGCGCCGAACGCAGCCGCAAGGCCTTCGGCAGCCTTATCATCATCATGGGCACGACGGCCCTTACGATGCTCATCGTCGGTCCGGCGATTTTCGCCCTATCCGATGTCAGCGACACCCATGTTTCGGTTTTCACCCAAACAATGGACAAACTCCTGCCGGCGTGGGCGTCATACGCCGGAACGATGATCGGTGTCGCCGTTCTGCTGTCGGCCTGTGCCGCCGCAGCCCAGGGCATCCAGAATCTGATGCTCGGCCTTCGCTACCGCCACTATGTTCCGGCCGTAATGGGCCAGCGCAACAAAAATGACGTGGCGGGAAAACCGGTTTGGATAATGGCGGTGCTGATCGCTGTCTGCTTTCTTGCGTTCGGGACGCACGAAGAAACCTATCTTGCACTCTACGCGGCCGGCGTATTCATACTGCTGAGCATGACCGGCTGGGCCGCCTCAAAACGATTTTGGCGTGAACTTCGCGTAAAATATTCGATCGGGAAGCTGTTTTCGCTGATCGGTACGATTGTCGCGTCCATCCTTACGACCGGTGCGACGCTAATCATATTCGAAGAAAGATTTTTCGAAGGGGCGTGGTCGTATCTCATCCTGGTTCCGGTACTCTATGTCGCCTTCGATTATTACCGCAAACGTCTCGGTGCTCCGCCCTCGGTCGAAGACCGGCTCGGCTCGATCATCTCCGAGCAAAAGTACCTACCGGCCGTGCTTGAAGAAAATGGCTTTCACTCGATCAATTTCAGAACGGTCGTTGTACCGCTCAACGGATCTTCGCTCGCCGAACAGGTGCTCGCAACTTCGCGTTCCTTTGCGCGCTCATTCGACGCAAAGCTCGAATTGATCGCCGTCGGCGACAAAGCTAAATTCGACAAAACGGGACAAACGGAATACCTCGAGATGGTTTCGGCTCTGATAATTGCGGACGGATTGCAGGCTGATTACTCAATTCGGATGGGCGAACCGGCAACCGAGATCGACCGTTATGCTGTCGAGAAAGCCGCCGATCTGATAATTATGACGACCCGCGGGAGCTTTGCGGTCGATACGCTCATCACTGAGAGTATCGCGAAAAAGGTCGTCAAAAAAACGCTGACCCCGACGCTGCTTATCCGCCCGACTGACAATTGGCGCTCACGGCGTTCGAAATTCAAAAGAATTCTGGTCGCGCTTGATGGCTCCGAAGCCGCCGAAGCGGTGCTGCCATACATCCGCACGATCTCCAATAGATTCGGCAGCAAGGTGCTTCTTTTTTCTGTGCCCGAAGGTTCCGAATCCGAGGAGTTCAGTGAAAAAATTCAGCAATATCTGGACGATATTGCCGAAACACTCCGAAATGAAGGGATCGACGTAAAAACGCTCGTAACGGGATCGGGGCCGTCGCGCACGATCCTGGCGATCAGCAAGGAAGAAAAAGTTGACTTGATAATGATGGCGTCACACGGACGCGGCGGCACCGACCGCAAAACCATCCATCTTGGCAGTGTGACCGATAAAGTCGTTCAGGAAACGCCCTGCCCCATCTTTATCGTACCGCTCACACGAAGCGGCGGTGATTGAACTAGCCAAGTAATTCCTTTGAGGGCAAGTGCCGGAAAAATTGGGAATAGGCATACGCGATCGGCTCGTTCGGGCGGGTGTCCTTATAGGCACGTTCCTCGTGCGACAGATCGCTGATCTCGCGGGCACCCATTTCGCCGTAGGTGTCGAGTACCCAATCGAGCACCTTGATCTCAGTTTCATCAAGTATTTCCGGAATGCCTTCCGTCGTTTCAAAATGCTTTGTTCGTTCCGCCACAGTAACCCGTCCTTCGTCTATGAGGGCCTCAAGTATCTCTGCCGTCTCGTCAGCTACGGGCCCATATGGACGGTTAAGGTACGCAGCTCCGGACATACCCGCCCCGCGCAGATAAAATGCGGTCATATCCGCGTAAAACAGCATCTTGTTAAGGTTGGTTTTATAGACCATCCTGCCCCTGCCGAGAATGTATTCGATCATCGCACCCATCTTTACAGCCGAAAATTCACGCTGTCCGCTAAAAACGCTTGCCTGGGCCGGCATTTTCTGCACGGATTCGGCCGCCGCGGGCACCCGGGCCGTTGCTTCGCTAAGTAATATCCGCTCAAGCTCGTGGACTTCTTCTCTCTGCGGCGAAGTAAATATTTCCTTCAGATCCTCTTTCAAAATGTCGAATTTACGGTACAAAACGTCCGCCATGCCTTCGCGGATACGGTTTTGCGGCACATCCAACCCGCGTTCATCGCGCAAATAGCGCCGCACGTCACCCACCACTTTGTCGATACTCCTCGCCGAGAGGTCAAAGACCAGATCGTTATTGTTCATACGAATATTGTATATTTTAGAGTCAATTTCCTGTGCAACGCGTATCCTAACCGATTTCGGACACGCGTGTAAACACTTTTTTTACAACACTGTAGCAGATGAGTTCGCACCTTTTCAGCCGTCCGGCTTTGTCTTGGGAACCAAAACTTGGCTGCTCGGATCAAGCCAGGCATTCGGTTCCATTAAAAAAGAGTATTTGTTATCCTTTGATTTCGCCGATGAATCTCACTTTCAACACGACGATCGTTGACCTGCACCAGCACCTGATAGCGGGGCTTTCAAAACCGATGTCGAGAAAGTTAGCGGCGGCGGTTGCCAGTCACTCCGGTAAGAGCGATGTGGAACAGGCAACGGTCGAAGACCTGCTAAATTATTTCCCTACGCGATATGAGGACCGTTCGAATTTTATCGGTATCGACAAGCTTTATGACGGAATTGAGGCTGCCGTTGAGATATATACGCGTGTTTCGGGAGGTTTCCGCGTCGGGAAAAACCGCGGGCCGCGACAGCCGCCACTCTATATTTACGAGATAAGCGGCGGCGACCGAGAACGGACTCGGAAGCCCGTCGTCGTGTTCTGGTTCATCTCCGGCAAGGCGTCCGAGCCGATCATCGGCTATTACAATCAGCGGTTCAAACGCGGTTCGCGCTTCGTCGCTTACGGTAAATGGGATTGGGACGGCCGCCGCAATACGTTCGCTCTAAAACTGAGCAAACCGGACGAGCTTGAGATGCTACCGCCCGCGGACACGGAGTTCCTCGACTTTAGCGGTAACGAAAAAACCGCCGCAGGAGAGGATAATCCCGAATCTACCGGAGACGACCTGCTCGAAGATCTTGGCCGTCCGGAATTTGCGATGGTCCATACCGGACGCTGCGTTCCCGTTTATCGAAAGCTTGGGCCGTTTCAGACAAAGCGGCTCCGCGAGATCGTCTTCGCCGTGCTGGCCGATCTCGATCCGAAATCTATTCCTGAGGGCTTACCGACCGAAACCCGCAAACGCAACAAGCTAATTTCACGTGCACAGGCCATCAGCGAAATACATTTTCCGCCAGACGGCGTGGCCGTTTCGGAGTATGAGATGTTTCGAAGCCCTGCCCAACAGCGGCTGATCTTTGACGAATTCTTCTGGCTCTCATTTGCTCTACAGCTAAAGCGAGGCGACCGTAAAAAGGAAGAAAAGGGTTCGGTTATCGAGATCTCGGACAGTTTCGGCGAGCGAGTCCGCTCGATCCTTGAATTTGAATTGACCTCGGCACAGCGAAAGGTTTTGAAACAGATCTTTGCCGACATGACATCGGACGAGCCTATGAACCGGCTCGTCCAGGGCGATGTCGGCAGCGGGAAGACGATCGTTGCGTTCCTTGCAATGTTCGCCGCGATGGAGAACGGCTATCAGACCGCCCTAATGGCCCCGACCGAGATCCTCGCCGAACAGCATGCCCGAAACGCCGCAAGAATTTTTGATAAAACGGGCTATAACGTCGCCCTTTTAACGGGCCGCTTAAAAGCCGCCGAAAAACGAAAGGTCCAGGCCGACATCGCCGCGGGCCTGGCCCACGCGGTCATCGGCACACACGCGATAATTCAGGACGGAGTCGAATTCGAAAAACTCGGCTTTGCCGTCATCGACGAGCAGCATCGTTTTGGTGTACTTCAGCGTTCGGGCCTGCGCGCTATGGGCTACAACCCCGACATTCTGGTCATGACCGCGACGCCCATTCCACGTTCGCTGGCGATGACCGTTTACGGCGACCTAGATGTTTCGGTCATCGACGAACTACCGCCGGGCCGCACTCCGATAAAGACGGTTGTGGTAGGCGAGGACAAACGGACCGGCGTCTATAAAGGCATCGAACGCGAGATCGCCCTCGGCGGCCAGGCTTATGTTGTCTACCCGCTGATCGAAGAATCGGAGAAGATCGACTTGAAGGCCGCGACAAAAATGTACGAGGAATTGCGCGACAAGGTGTTCCCGAAACGCCGGGTCGGCCTGCTCCACGGCAAAATGAGATCGGCTGAAAAGGAAGAGATAATGCGGCAGTTCGTCTCAGGCGAGCTGAACATACTTGTTTCAACAACTGTCATCGAGGTTGGTGTCGATGTGCGAAATGCTTCGCTGATGGTGATCGAACACGCTGAGCGTTTCGGGCTGTCGCAGCTTCACCAGCTTCGCGGCCGCGTCGGACGCGGTGCCGAACAGAGCTATTGCGTTCTGCTGACCGGTGACAAAAAAACGGCCGTTGCCAGAGAGCGTCTCGGCATTATGGAAGAGACAAGCGACGGTTTCAAGATCGCTGAAAAAGATCTTGATCTTCGCGGCCAGGGTGAAATATTTGGGACGCGGCAATCCGGGATTCAGTCATTTAAGATCGCGAACATCATCCGCGATATCGAAATTCTCGAAGCCGCAAAAAAGGAAGCGGAGTATTTCCTGACCGAAAAACGCCTGACAAAAGAAACTTCCCTTTTGATCGAACGCATCAAGAACGATCCGCGATTTCAGCTTGCCGCGGTCGGTTAGTTTATGCCGAATGTCCCATCGTTTTCAGTTTTCACCTTTTAGTTTTCAGTTTTTTCGGAGAGATCTTGTTTCTCTACCAGCCTGCTTGTTCGACCCTTACTCCTAAGCTAATCTTAAAAAGCGAGAGGTCGAAAACATGCGTGTGATAGCCGGGCTTTATCGAGGCCGAACATTGAAAAGCCCGGCGGACACTAAGACGCGGCCAACCTCGGATCGTTTGCGCGAGACGCTTTTTAACGTGCTTGCTCCAAGAATTGAAGATTCGACCCGGTTTCTCGATCTTTGCGCCGGGACGGGTGCGATCGGCATCGAGGCTATTTCACGCGGGGCCGCGTTTGCGACCTTCGTGGACAAATCACGAAAGGCGTGTGCGTTGATCGAAGACAATCTCGAACATTTGGAAATACCGGAGGAAGAAACCGAGATCGTCGGCTTGTCCGCCCAAATATTTACGGGCCGCGAACACGATAGCGGTTGGGACATCGTTTATTTTGATCCGCCCTATGATATGGATTATTCGACGGTGTTGTTCGAATTCGGCGCGGCGGAGACCAGGCTTTTGAATGCTGATGGTTTGCTGGTGGTCGAACACCATTCCAAAATGCCGATGCCGGACGCCGTCGGTCTGCTGCGGCGATGGCGCATCCTAAAGCAGGGCGATTCGAGCCTGAGCTTTTACGAACGCAACTAACGTACGACAGACTTTTCA
>JBGTJP010000164.1:0-18308 GCA_041745075.1 Pyrinomonadaceae bacterium
GAATCCCGAATATCGAGGTCTTCACCGTCGTGCCGCCGTCGGCCTTAAAGATGATGAAGCTCAGCCGCCACCTCGGCTGGCTGCTCGCGACCGGGCCCGTTCAAAAATACTTGCAAAAAAAGATCCCGCCCGGCGGCCCAAGCGATAAGGAACGCGCAAAAGGCCGATCGCTCCTCTGGGGCGAAGCCCGCGATAAAGAAGGCAACCGCGCCGAAGCCCGCCTCCAAGGCCCGGAAGGCTATACACTGACCGCCCTCGCCGCCCTGAACATTACCAAAAAGATCCTGAGCGGAAATTTCACACCCGGATACCAGACACCCGCAAAAGCATACGGAGCAGACCTGGTACTGGAGATAGACGATGTAGCGCGGAGCAAATGACTAATGCGACAGCATCCCCTTCCCGCGAACGTATGCGCCCCCTGCATGAACAAGGGCGAAGTACAAACAATCATCTGATTCGACAATACGAAAATCCTGTCCTATTTCAATCCTTTGAGCAAAACCGCGTCGTGGAGCCAGCCGCCATTCGATACTGCAATATTTTTGCCGTCCGGCGATATCGCCAGGCCGCGGCTGCCTATTTCCTGACCGAACTCAGCGATTTTTCCTGGTGCGTTGCGCGCGTCGAACTTGTGAAGCCAAAGAGTGTGTTTTCTATAATTGTCCCTTGAGACAATGTAGGCCACGCCGCTTGCGTCAGGCAGCCACGCTATCTCAACGATTGTTCCTTCGGAATCGGTCAGTTTCAAGGCGTCGACTCTCTCGCCAGTTGCCAAATCAACCACAAAAATAAAGTTCTCGGTACCGATGCTTTCGGGAAACGCGACGCGACTTCCCTCGGGCGACACGGCGAAACAGTTTTTTTTCTTCTCGACAGCTATTTGCTCTACGCCCGTGCGAACCGAAACGCGCCAAAGGGACCGGTTTATCTCATGATGGTAATAGACCCATTCTCCGTCCGGCGATGCAAAAAGCGGGAATCCGCCAACTTCTTTTGTAATTTGGGCTGGATTGCTGCCGTCGGCGCTCATTCGCCAGACGTGCACAGATCCGGACCTGTTTGACGCGAAATAGATTGCGTTCCCATCTTGAGCGATAACCGGATATCCGTGCTCACCCGGCGGAACGGTCAATTGCTTACGACCGGTACCATCCGTATCTACACTCCAGATCTCGTGACTGCCTGAAATTGATGATCGGTAAAAGAGTCGCCCGTCAGAAGCAAACTTTATGGATGTCCCGTCCGGCACCGTAAAGCGTTCTTTACCATCGTCAAGAGACATGACCCGAATAGGAAATTTTTCCGCGATGTTGGTTGAAATGAGGGTTGAAGCGGACGCATTCAGACTCAGATCCCGGTACCAGTCCGTATCCTTTGTGAGCGGCCTTGCTTCGCCGGATTCGACATCAATGTACCAGATGCGAGCGTTCGCGGTTTGTGCCTTTGACGCCGTTACGAGCAATGCCTGCTGGTCCGGAAGCCAGGCCACGCCAGCTATGTTAAAAAACTTCTCGGGAGAAAGCTCAAGGTGCGGTCCGCTTTTGACATCGACCGCCATAAGAGCAAAATCGGTACCCATATTTTCGGATTGCCCGGTTGAAAAAGCGACGAGTCGTCCGTCTGGAGAAAAATCCACATCCCGGATTCGAAAGGGACGAGGCCGAACAAACCGCATTTTCTCATTTTGTCCATCAAGCGAATCGGCAACCCACAACGAGCAAAAATTATCATCCGTATAATTACACCGTACAAACGCGATCTGCCTGCCATCCGGCGAGATGCTTATCCAACCTTCCGGTTCGCTGACGACCTTAACCGGAATTCCGCCGGTAATCGGCATTCGATAAGCCGCCGTGCGGCTTTCCGGGCCGCGGGCCCGCCGGACAAAGTAGAACGAGTCTCCGTCGGGCGAAAAAGCGAAGCCGAAATATAGGTCGTCTCCGGCGGCGATTATCTCGGTATTGTGGCCGGTTTCAAGATTACGCAGCCAGACGCTCTGCCGGTCCTCGACGCCTCCGTGCATATAGACGACAAATCTGCCATCCGGTGAAATTACGGCATGGGGAACTTTACCGTCGGTCGATAGCTTTTCGGCGTTAAATGGTGCCGACAAGATCGGTGACTCCGTTCGTCCCAAACTGCCCTTTGCAAACCACCCTCCCAGCCCAATGAAACTGATCAAAACCCCGGCGATCGCTATTCGGAGATGACGTCGTTTCGATTTTTTAAGCAAAGGCACTGACTGGACCCTCGCGGCTTGTAAATCGACTTCGAGCTCATCGTCATTCCGCCGAGAATGGACATTCGAAACCGGCAAAAAGGGCTGTTCTAGCCCTTCGAGGCGGTCAACCACTGTGCGTCGGTCCGTCAAAGCGACCGTCGCATGCTCGTCGTTTGTGAATTCGCTCGTCGTTTGTGAATCCGAGGCTTTCGTGTCAGGCAAGAATATCGGTGCCACTTCGACCCGGCGAACTTCGGCGACAAATCGGTAACCGTGTTTGTGAACGGTTTCGATATATTTCTGGTCGCGCGGTTTTTGTTCCAGCGCGTGGCGTATGGCGTGGATGGATTTATTTACGTTGTTTTCCTCGACTGCCGTGTCGGGCCAAACAGCATCGAGAAGCTCGTTTTTTGTAACCAGCCGGCCCTGATTGCGGACAAGACAAACCAGCGTTTGAAACACTTTTTCCGGAAGAGCGCCGTTCGTAATGCCGTCAGATCGCTCGAATCGGTGCTGGCCGACATCCAAACGGAAAGGGCCGAATTCGTATATTTCCTTCGTTTCGCTGACCATGGCGGCTACATAAAAAGCCGGAATAAAAACAGAATACCAAATTCATACAGACGGAAAGACCTCAAAATGCCGTTCCGATAACATCCTGCCCAGGTTCACAAAAATCGGTCGCTATACTTATAAACTGATAAACTGAAGGCCAAGTTTAGCGCCTAACGTCGCCGGAAACAATAGATTTGTTTGTTTCTGAAATAAATCAGATATGAAATAAAAAAGGTGAGTGCATGAGAACTAAAATATTTAACAAAATTTCGACTTGCGTTTTGGCGTTTCTCGCACTGATTCTTTTCGGCGCGTCGGCAGTGTTTATGCAAACGCCCGGAGTTAATGGCAAGATTGCCTTCGTCAGTGACCGGGACAGCAACCGTGAGATTTATTCAATGAATCCTAACGGTTCGGGGATGAAACGGCTGACATTTGATCCCGGCGTGGATGATTATCCGGCTTGGTCGCCGGACGGCGGGAAGATTGCTTATTTGAGCGATCAATCCTTTATCAAAATAATGAATGCCGACGGAAGCGAACCGCGTGTCGTTACCCCGATTAACTTCAGTTTGACAACACCGAATTTTTGCGGCGAACGGTTCGCCCTCGATTGGTCGCCGGACGGCAGTAAAATCGTCTTTCAGGAGTTCGGTAACATCGTAACAGTCAACATTGACGGCACGAACCGGCAAAACATTACCAACACAACTATAAGAGAATCCGAGCCTTCCTGGGGATTGATGAATCAAATCGCTTATACAGCTTCGCGTGCGACAAACTCACAACCAAATGCGGGTTTGTGGATTCATCTCACCACATTTCCCGAAGTGTTTCTTAGCTATTACGGCTATTACACCTGCGCCGTATCTCCCGACTTGTCGACTGACGGCGCAAAGTTAGCGTATGTGGGCGGGCATGATCTTATTCCGCCCGGGTATATCTTCATAACAAATCCAAACCCGCCGTTTAATGAACGAAATCTTGAATTCTTTAATGCAATGACGGTCAGATGGTCACCGAACGGAGATTTTCTAGTGTTCGGTTCAAGAACATACACAAATCCGGGTGTTCAACGTCATATCGAGATCGTTGGCGAGTTTGGGCAAGGCAGACGCATATTGACTCAAGGATTCAACCCATCGTGGGGAACACACGCCGTTTCTCAGACAACACCGGCTGATTTTGACGGCGACGGACGTGCCGATATTTCCGTCTTTCGACCCTCGAACAATAACTGGTACATGCATAATGCGGACGGCTATTCTGTCCGTAATTTTGGGGCGGCTGGGGACGTGGCCGTGCCGGCTGATTACGACGGCGATGGGAAGACGGATATTGCCGTTTGGCGGCCGTCAAACGGGCAGTGGTATCTGCTGACCTCCGGCGGACAGTATCAGGTTTTTGGGTGGGGAGAAAGCGGCGATCTGCCTGTCCCGGCCGATCATGACGGCGACGGTCGGGCAGATCTGGTTTTGTTCAGGCCTTCGAACAGCACCTGGTACACGCGGTTCGCAAGCGGCGGCTTTGCATCGAGACAGTTCGGTGAGGCCGGGGACAAGCCGGTACTTGGCGACTTTGACGGCAACGGTCAAACCGACATCGCTGTGTTCAGGCCGTCGAACAACACCTGGTATTTCCAGAATGGGGCCGGATTCTCTTCACGGGTATTTGGTGAAGCGGGCGATATTCCCGTTCCGGCCGATTATGACGGAGACGGAACGACGGACATTGCGACGTTTCGTCCGGCTACCGGTCAATGGTATTTGCTTGGCAGCAGCGAAGGCTTTCGCGTTCTAGGTCAATGGGGCGTCGCCGGAGATTTGCCGGTTCCCGCGGATTACGACGGCGACAGCAAGGCAGATCGAGCGGTTTTCCGGTCATCAGACAGCACCTGGTATATCGCGGGCACGACCGCGGGCATCACCGTCCGGCAATTCGGCCAGTCAGGAGACAAACCGACGCCAAATGCTTTTATTTACTAGTCAGTCAAGGATCGGATAACGGGTCAGAACCGGGAGCCGTAGCGGCTGGGTTCCGCATCCCCGGGGAGAAGAACTCAGTCGCTACCGCTCCCGGTTCTAACATGCCTCCGCCAGCGGGCATCGAGTGTGCGAAACAGACGCTCGATATTGGAACAAGGATGTCTCGAAAGTGGATCTTAAACATCCAAGTTCTTCACATCCAACGCATTGTCTTCGATAAACTTTCTTCGCGGTTCGACCTGGTCGCCCATAAGGACGGTGAAGAGGTCGTCGGTTTCGATGGCGTCTTCGATGCGGACCTGGAGCATTGAGCGTTTGTCGGGGTCCATTGTGGTTTCCCAGAGCTGTTCGGGGTTCATTTCGCCGAGGCCTTTGTAACGCTGGATCGAGAGGTCTTTTTTGGCCATGCCCATCACTTTATCGAGCAGCTCCACGCGTGACGGTAGGGTTTCGCTGGTGCCGTTTTCGCCAAGGACGAACGGGCCCGAAAAATCGACTTCGAGAGATTTTTTCAGCTCGACCGCTTTTTGAAATTCGACATAACTGGCCAGGTTCCAGTCGATCTTAAGCTGGCCGCCGTTCGGGTAAGAAATATCTATCTCCCACAGGCCGTGCTCTTCATCGGCGGTAAGTTCCGTGTTATAGCCCGCGTCGGCCAGTTTGCCTTCGATCTCGGCCATCAAATCCTGCTCGGCGAATATCTTTCGCAGGCGGACCGGGTTCTTTGTCAGGACGCCGTCCTTTCCGGCAAATGCCTCAAGCAGTACCTCGACAAGCTGGGCGTCGTTTGACACGCGGCGGGCAAGCCGGCCCGAGTAATTCTTTAGATCGGTCGTGTGTTCAAGGGCTTTCGACAGCTCGCGGCCCTCGACAAGCCGCCCGTTCGAACTGATCTGAGCATCGGCGGTCGCCATCCGCATCAAGTAGCGGAACATCGCTTTCTCGTCCTTGAGATACTCTTCCTTTTTGCCGCGCTTTACCTTGTAGAGCGGCGGCTGGGCGATGTAGACATAACCGTTCTCAAGCAGTTCGGGCATTTGCCGGTAGAAGAACGTCAGCAAAAGAGTGCGGATGTGGCTGCCGTCCACGTCGGCGTCCGTCATCAGGCAGATCTTGTGATAGCGAAGTTTGCTGACATCGAAATCTTCCTTACCGATGCCGGTGCCCAATGCCGTGATCAGCGCCTTGATCTCGCCGTGGCCGAGCATCTTGTCAAAACGGGCTTTTTCTACGTTCAGGATTTTTCCCTTGAGCGGCAAAACGGCCTGGTTCTTGCGGTCGCGGCCCTGTTTGGCCGATCCTCCGGCGGAATCACCCTCAACTATATAAATTTCCGAAAGCGCCGGGTCCTTTTCCTGGCAGTCGGCTAGCTTGCCCGGCAGAGTCGATGAGCCGAGGGCTGATTTGCGCACGATCTCGCGTGCTTTCCGCGCCGCTTCGCGGGCACGGGCGGCATCAACCGCCTTGCCGACGATCTTTTTCGCTACGCCCGGATTCTGCTCAAAAAACTCGCCCAGCTTTTCGTTCAAAAACGATTCCACCGGGCCTTTTACGGGTGAATTGAGCTTGCCTTTCGTCTGCCCCTCAAACTGCGGCTGCGGGATCTTGACACTAATAACGGCGACGAGGCCTTCGCGGACATCGTCGCCGGAAAGCGCGACTTTCGCGTTCTTTGTCATGCCGGAGCTTTCCGCATAAGCGTTGATCGTTCGCGTGATGGCCCCGCGAAAGCCCGACAGATGTGTTCCGCCGTCAACCGTGTTGATGTTGTTTGCGAACGAGAATATCTTTTCGTCGTAGCTGTCGTTGTACTGCATCGACACCTCGATCGAAAGATCGTCGTCGATCTGCTCAAAATAAAGCGGCTCATCGTGCAGCGGGCTCTTGTTCTTATTGAGGTGCTTTACAAACTCGGCAATGCCGCCCTTGTAATAGAACTCGTGCGATTTCTCTTCTTCCTCACGCTCGTCCTTAATAAAAATGCGTATGCCCTTGTTCAAAAAAGCCTTTTCGCGCAGCCGCTCGCTTAATTTGTCAAAACTGTAAACGGTCGCTTCGAAAATGCTCGAATCGGGCCGGAAGGTGATCTTTGTCCCGCGTTTTGTGGTCGTGCCGGTCTGTTTTAGCGGCGCCACGGGAATTCCGGCCTCGAACTCCATCTCATGCGTCTTGCCGTCGCGCCAAATTTCAAGCCGCAGGTATTCACTCAAAAAGTTAACGCAACTGACGCCAACGCCGTGCAGACCGCCGGAGACCTTATATGAGTTCGAGTCGAACTTGCCGCCGGCGTGCAGCACGGTCATTACGACCTCGGCCGCCGACCGACCTTCCTGCTTGTGAATGTCCGTGGGAATGCCGCGGCCGTTATCGACGACCGTTATCGAGTTGTCGATGTGTATCGAGACCTCGATCGTGTCGCAATAGCCCGCCAACGCTTCGTCAACCGAGTTATCAACTACTTCGTAAACCAGGTGATGCAGGCCGATCTCGCTTGTCGAGCCGATGTACATCGCCGGACGCTTTCGAACCGCGTCGCGCCCCTCGAGCACCGTTATCGAATCTGCACCGTATTCTGTCTTTGCTTTTGCCAATTTGTGTATAACCTCTAAATCTAATTTGTGTATAACCTCTAAATCTATTGTTCAACCCGTAATAATTTGGCCTGTCTCAATGTCCTTGGCGCCAGTAGGGCGTTTGGGATCATGGGCTCCAAATCTTCCAGTCGATTGGGTTTTGCCGAGTATGAGTACTGCCACAAGGAGATTACTGGGATTTTGCTGATGTTCAATATTCTTGTGCACCGTGACAAGTACTTCAAACTCAAGCATCAACGGTAGAAGCATTAGGTGTAGCTTCTGGACCACCTTAGCCAAGAATGAATTTTCAGACCCAATCCCCGAATTGATCAAACGCTCTGGTCTCCAGAAACACGGGCCTTAAGGTTAACCGACAGAACAAAAAGCCAAGGCTCGACCAAGGGGAAATTATATCATTTTTCGCGTTTATTAGACAGCGGGGGACTGGTATTTTGGGCAGATGTCAGCGGTTTTTCGCTTTGCCCGAAATTACCTCAAAAACAGAGGCTTTTGAGCCGAAAGTTTCGGCAAAACCCTCTTTCGAGGTCGTAAGAAAAGTCTGCGTTTTGCCATCGAGAAATTCAAGAAGATGCCCGATCCGTTGATAATCCAGTTCGGCGTCGATGTCGTCGAGTAGAAACAGCGGGTATTCCTGCTGCTGGGCGTGGTAAACAGCTATGTTCGCAAGCTGCAGGAGCAGGAGAACGCTTCTTTGTTGGCCGGCGGAGCCGTATTTTCGAAGATCATGACCGTCGAGTAGTATTTCAAGATCGTCGCGGTGCGGGCCGACCAGTGAATATCCGGCGGCGGTCTCGGCCTGTATGCGTAATTTAAGGCGTTCGGCCACAAGGTTCTCGTATTCGGCGAGGTCCCCTTTGCCCTCAAGCGACGAGGCATACCTCATCGTTATCGTTTCGCTCCCGAAAAGACGCGTTTCCAAAGCCTCATTTAGCCTTTGTACATATCGAACGCGTGAGCGGTGAACCCTGGTCGCGTGCTTAACCAACTGCTCATTCCAGGGTTCGAGGAGTTCACCCATCTTATCCTGAGAGATCCTGTCGTCCCGAGCGGCCTGCAAAAGGGTGTTCTTCTGTTTGATAACGCGGCTGTAATCAGCAAGAGTTTGAACGAATGGCGGATGGATCGATGTTATTGCACGATCAAGAAAGCGGCGGCGGGCATCCGGTGTTCCGCGTACCACCTCAAGTTCGTCGGCGTTAAACACGACGGCGTGAAGCTGCGTTAGATAACGCTGCACGGGTTCGCGTTTCCCGTTGACAAAAAAGGACTTAGTATTACCCTGGATCACCGCCTGCAGGTCGCGGTGAATGTCCTCCGCCCGGCCAACGCGGCCGCGAATGACGGCCATTTCTTCATCGAACTTGACCGCTTCCTGCAGCCTGGCGGTTTTGAACGAGCGGGTCGTCGCCAAAATATTTATCGCTTCCAGCCAGTTCGTCTTGCCTTGTCCGTTGATCCCTACTAGAATGTTCAGACCGTGTCCACAATGCACGTTGCTGTCCAGATTTCGAAAATTTTCAATCTCAACTGATTCGAGAAACATTCAGGGAAGTTTAACACTTCTTATGTTCGTTCTTCGACCCGCTTTTCTCCCGCCAGGTTACGACCCCAACCTGTAAACGACCAGGTTTTTTTGACCGATGATTTTTCTGGATAAATACAGCATTCGCAGTTTGTTTAAAATAGGTGTTCAACTTGATTGAACATTCACAAACATTCTGCTACGTTCTTTGTTGTTATAAATGCGAGCAATTAAATTGATCCTGATA
Source organism: Pyrinomonadaceae bacterium (assembly GCA_041745075.1). GTDB lineage: Bacteria > Acidobacteriota > Blastocatellia > Pyrinomonadales > Pyrinomonadaceae > OLB17. The sequence goes on from JBGTJP010000164.1 coordinate 9,131, forward strand.
CTGGCACTGACCGCCGCGGCGGCCTTTGCTCAACAGAGCCTAAAACCAGGCACACAGGCGCCCGACTTTAATGCCGAAGCGCTTGACGGGAAAATATTCAATCTTAGCCAGTTACAGGGAAAGGTAGTTGTCCTTACCTTCTGGTCCACTAAGTGCGCGATCTGCCACAGCGAGATGCCGAAATTGAACGAGGTAGCCAAACGATATAAGGACAGCAACGTTGTCTTTCTAGCCCTTACGATGGAAAACCAGTCCAAGATCGAACCTTATTTGCGAAAGAACCCGTTCGAGTTTAATATTTTGCCAAACAGCTTTGGGGTCGTGCTCAAATACGCCGATATGGACCGCAATGGCGGCATCAACATGGGTTTCCCTTCATATTTTTTGATCAATAAACGCGGAGCGATCGCCTTAAAGAGCGATGGCTGGGACAAGGCCGCCAGGATCGATTCGCAGATCTCACAGTTGTTAGCGTCCGAATGAGCGAAAGAGTTTCGCTCCTCTCTCTTGTGAACCCCGGCTGCTTAACTCCCAGCCGGGGCTTTTTCGTTTCGGAAATAATTTGTTTACCGAAGATTTTTGCGATATATTCGTCTTTCCGCCTGAATGCGGAGAGGTAGCCTAATTGGTAAGGCAGTAGTCTTGAAAACTACCGCGAGTGATCGCTTGCAGGTTCGAGTCCTGTCCTCTCCGCCATTTTCCAGATCGATTTTAGATCTCAATCCCAGTCGTTCTTTACAGCCCTTTCCTTGTACTCGAATCAAACTCTAGTGTAATCTTGAACTACTGAATGATGATTCATTCAGTGGCCAATAATGTCAATACGCAAGATGCCCCGGAATAAAAATACAGGTCCATCAAGCCGTTCGGCCATCGCGGATAAACGAGAGGCGATACTTCGCGCGGCGATAAAGGTGTTTGCCCGCAAAGGCTATTTTAGTTCGAAGGTGGCGGACATTGCGGGCGAAGCCGGCATCGCCGATGGAACGGTGTATCTTTATTTCAAGAGTAAGGACGAGATACTGCATTCTATCTTCGACCGGGCGATGGCCGAGTTCATAGCCGAGGGCCGCCGCGAACTCGAGAGCATTGCCGACCCGGTGGAAAAACTTCAACGGATTGCCCAGCTTCACCTGGAACGGCTTGGTGCGGACCGCGAGATGGCGATCGTTTTTCAAGTAGAGCTGCGCGGTTCGACCAAGTTCATGCAGGAGTTTTCGGCGGCCGGGTTTGGCGAATACCTCGATATCATTCGAAACACAATAGTCGAAGGGCAGGAATCGGGTGTTTTTCGCTCAGATATAAAGCCGGTGGTCTGTGCAAAGATCTTTTACGGGGCGCTCGATGAAATGGTGACGAACTGGATCCTTTCGAAAAAAGCATACCCGTTGGCGCCGCTTGCCGATGAAGTAGCAAAGATCTTTTTCGGGGGCGTATTGGTTACATGACCACGATAACGGACAACCGGAATGTTTCACGGCGAGAGATCGGCCGCGGCGAGCCGCTGCTTCCTGACGAGCCGCGCACCATTGCCGAGTTGTTTACAAAAGCGGCCGAAAAACACGACCGTCCGGACGCCCTGAATTTTAAGAAGGACGGACGGTGGCATCCGATCTCATCGCGCGAAATGGCCGGTCGGGCAAGATCGACCGCACTGGGGCTTTGTGCCTTAGGGCTTCAAAAGGGCGACAAGGCCGCAATTCTCGCGGCAAACTCACCGGAATGGACACTTGCCGACGCGGGCTGCCAGTTCGCCGGCGTGATCGACGTGCCGATCTATACAACGCTGGCGCCTGATTCGGTCCGGTACATACTAAAGGATTCTTCGGCGAAGGCTCTGTTTGTCGATACGCTCGAGGCTTACGGCCGGGTCGCCGATGCATTGGCCGAGTGTCCGTCGCTCGAGCAGATAATATTTCTTGATCCGGCCGCCAAAGGCCAACTCGGCTCGCTCTCGCTGGCCGAGCTTGAAGAGCTTGGAAAAAAGGAGGCCGAGAATCGCGATCCGAATTTTTTGGATGAGTTAGGCCGCTCGATCAAGCCCGAAGATATCGCGACCCTGATCTATACAAGCGGAACAACGGGCGAGCCAAAAGGCGTGATGCTCACGCACGACAACATCATTTCAAACGTGATCGACGCCGGTGAAAAATATACTTTTTCACCCGACGACTGCCCTCTGTCGGTGCTGCCGCTGTCGCACGTATTCGAACGTTCGGCGATGTACCTTTACATTTTGAACGGGATGGCGGTGCACTATGCCGAATCGATCGATAAGGTGCCCGAGAATTTGGCCGAGGTCAGGCCGACGATCTTTGTCGGCGTGCCGCGAATATTCGAGAAGGTGTATGCCAAGGCAAAATTAAAAGCGGCTCAAGGCGGAGTTCTGAAAGAGAAGCTTTTTGACTGGGCGATCGATGTGGCAACAGACTTCGCCCTTAAAAACGAAAAGAATGAAAGTATTTCCTTGTTTCTCAGGTTAAAATACGGTATTGCCGACCGGCTTGTCTATTCGAAATTTCGTGACTTTTTCGGCGGCCGCCTGCGTTCGTGCATTACGGGCGGCGCGGCGCTGCCGGACGATATCTATCTCATTTTTACAGGGGCCGGCGTGCCTATCATGCAAGGTTACGGTTTGACGGAAACTTCGCCGGTCATTACCTCAAATAATGCTGAAGCAACCCGGCTTGGCACGGTCGGCAAGGCGATCCGCAATACAAAGGTCCGCATAGCGGCGGATGGTGAGATCGAGGCTTTCGGGCCGGGCGTGATGCTCGGCTATTACAACAAAGAGCAGGCGACCCGCGACGCATTTACCGATGACGGATGGTTCAAAACCGGTGACATCGGCGAGATCGATGCAGACGGATTTCTAAAGATCACTGATCGAAAAAAAGAGCTGTTCAAAACATCGGGCGGCAAATATATCGCGCCTTCCCCCATCGAGCAGATGATCCGTTCATCGCGGTTCGTAAATCAGGCCGTTCTGGTCGGCAACGAACGCAAATTCGCCGCCGCCCTGATCGTGCCCAATTTTGAGATGCTCGATTCCTACGCAAAGCACAAGAGCATGAAACCGATGAAGCCTGAAGAGTTCTGCAAAGACCCGCGTATTGTCGATCTATTGGAACGTCAGGTCGCTGCAATGACAAAAGGTCTGGCAAGGTATGAGACGGTCAAAAAAATAGCCCTTATAGAAAATGAAATGACCGTCGAGGGCGGTGAGCTCACGCCCACAATGAAACTAAAGCGCCGCGTGATCGATGAGAAATATAAGGAACTCATCGATCAGATATACTCCGAAGCCGACAATCAATGATCGACCGTTAGACCGGTATTTCTACCTGATTCCGAGAGGAATTCTGTTTGAGGCTCCGGTAGCAAATTCGATCAAATAGTCACCAAAACTCTTAGGTGCCTTACCTACTTCCACAATGTCATAAGCCTGGAGAAGAATGTCTTTTTCCAAACCTTTCGTGATCTGCTCGTAATTTGCGACAAGAACATCCGGCGTAGTTGAACCCGGCTTTCGTCTATAGATCTTAATACCCTTTTTCTTGGCTTCGCGAGTTGCTCCGCTTGCCATTGCCAGAGCCTGGGTGAGCGGCAGCCCGCCATCGGGAAGCACTATTTCTCCGGGCTTGATCACCTCGCCGACCACATAAACCGGTGAAGCCTTAGGTAGCAGAATAATGTCACCCGCGATGATCTCCGGGTTAGATCCCTCGCCCTGTCCCAATGTTGCGAGATTAAAAAGTTTGGATGGTACGGCCAAACCCGTGTCGCCGCTGCTATCGATTTTCCAATCGGATGACGGGTCGCCTTCCCCACAAAGTGGAGGGCGTGTCCTGAAAACCTGGATCATTCCACCACTTTTCTCGGTTGCACCGCCGGCGAAGGAGATAACCTCAAGAAGATAGACTCGTCGGGTAAGAGGAAACTGCTGCGGTTTTTGCACCTCTCCGTACACGCTAACCGGAGGACGGCTGTTTCGTTGCGTGACGCGAAGGCTGATCTGCGGCTTTTTGAGGTATTTGGACCATGCTTGAATGACCTCGGCCTGCAGGTCGGGTTCCGTTTTGCATTTGGCAGTGAGCGGGATATCCGAATAAGGGATCATTATTTTGCCGTCTTCGGCAACGGTCAGTGCCTCAACATCGAACGACGGCTCGCCAAGGGCCTTAATGCTGATCACATCGCCTGGCCCGAGCAAATATCCCTGCGGCGCAGCCGCAGGCGGAGTGGTCTGGCCATTCGATATGCCGAACATTAAAAAAGTAGCTAGGATCGCAAGGGTAAGTCTCATTAAATATTTCCTCTGAGGCCGGGGCCAACCTTTAGAATAATGCACAAACACATTTGATTCAACTTTTTTGATCCGGTTTGCACGGTTTCTGAGGGGCTGCAAAGCTCTTGCCGCATCTCGTTTTCTATTGACACCTTGGGAATCGGAATGTAACTTCAAGATAGTTGGAGTTTTCCGGGCCAAATGCCAAACTGCCTTCATTATCAGGGAACATTGTCGGACAGGATCTGGTTTCTTCGGCGTCCATTACAGTTTTTGTTGGACATCGCCGTGCTTTCCGCCGCCTTTTTTCTGGCGTACCTTCCGGCCATCAACATTCAGGTAACCGATTTCTATGTCGACATTGCCGTTCGTCAGCTTCCGCTTGTGATTTTGATCCAGTTTTCGGCGCTTTTTTTGGTAGGTGCCTATTCGATCCTGTGGCGTTATGTAAGCATTGAGGACCTTCGTTCATTTATTACGGCGGGTCTGGTTTCGGGGCTCATTCTGATCGCGCTTCGTTTTTTGCTTAATTTTACCGATCTTAGCCTTTGGCAAGTGCCTATCTCGGTGATAATGATCGACACTGTGCTGGGTTTCGGCGGCCTTCTTGGGCTTCGCGTGCTTCGGCGGTTCGTTTACGAATTCGGCGACAAGGGCGGTACCTTTAGAGGATCACGACGGGTAAAGCGCAAGGCGGCATTGCTTGTCGGAGCAGGCCGAATGGGCGCTACGCTTGTAAAAGACCTCAGCGGCAGGTTTGACGCAGAGCTGGACATCCGCGGTTTCGTGGATGACGATCCGCGAAAAAAGGGCGGCAGCGTCGGCGGCGTCAAGGTGTTGGGCACAACGCATGATCTGCCCAGGCTCGCTGACGAGATCGGGATCGAACAAGTAGTAATTGCCATCGATCACGCACAGGGGAAAGACATTCGACGAATTGTCGATGTTTGCGGTTCGATACCGGTCAAGGCGCAGATCGTTCCGAGCCTGAATGAGATCGCCCATGGCCGGGTTTCGGTCAGCCGCGTGCGCGATGTTCAGATCGAGGACCTCCTGGGCCGCGAGCCGGTCGAACTTGATGACGAAAATCTGCACGAGTTTCTTACCGGCAAGGCGGTGATGGTAACCGGTGCGGGCGGTTCGATCGGGGCGGAACTTGTGCGGCAGATAATCGGCTTTCGGCCTAAGCTCATTCTGCTTGTCGAACGGGCCGAGTTCCTGCTATTCAACATTACCCGTGAACTCGAGGCCGATGCCGAAAATGGCCTCTATGTCCCGCTGATCGCCGACATAGGCGACGAACCGCGGATGCGCGAGATATTCGAGCGTTACCGGCCGGAAGTCATCTTTCATGCGGCCGCCCATAAGCATGTTCCGCTGATGGAAACAAATGCCTGCGAGGCGGTCAAGAACAACATCTTTGCAACGCGTCTGCTCGGGCATTTGGCTGGTGAGTTTCAAACCGGCGATTTTGTTTTGATCTCGACTGACAAAGCCGTTAATCCAACATCGATCATGGGCGCCTCAAAACGAATTGCCGAGATCGTGGTTCAGGAATTAAATCAGGCTTACAAGACGAATTATATGGCGGTGCGGTTTGGCAATGTGCTCGGTTCGGCCGGTTCCGTTGTGCCGATATTTCGCGAACAGATCGAAAAAGGCGAGGCGATCACCGTAACCGACCGCGAAATGACGCGGTATTTTATGACCATACCCGAGGCATCCCAGCTTGTTCTGCAGGCCGGAGCCCTTGGGCACGGCGGCGAGATCTTCATCCTTGATATGGGACAGCCGGTCAAAATTCTCGACCTGGCCGAGGACATGATACGCTTATCGGGCCTGACGCCTTATGAGGACATCGACATCGTATTCACCGGCGTCAGAAATGGTGAAAAGCTATTCGAAGAGCTTGAAATTACCGGCGAGAACCTGCTAAAAACTCATCACCCAAAGATCTTTATCGGCAAGATCGCTACTTATTCAAGGGAAGAAGTCCTGAGTGTGCTCGGCCGGTTTCGGTCCGCTGTAGAGTTGAACGATAACACCGAGATCCGCCGCCTGTTTAACGATATATTGCCGGAAGCATCCATAATGACTGACGAACCGGCCGTTCGTGACGGACAGCCCAGAAAAAATGGGGCCGGTTACACCCCGGCCACAAAGTTGGGGCTTGCAGAAAAATAAACCCTGCTTGATTAAGGATCTTCCAGAACATAGAGTAATTACGTTGGCTGTGGGTTTGGCCGGAAAGGAGAATAATTGATAGAGTCCTTTGAAAAAATTTATGGAGTCATAAATTAGCCGAAGAATATTTTGTTCGAAATAAGTGAAAAATGATAACTATTAAGTGACAAGTTTCAGTTTTCAATTATCACTTGTCACTTATTCCGGCATACGAACTAAAGAATCTTTTCATTACACGCTGCTCCGAACAGACTGCTCCGAAATGATTTCCCGCATACCCAGCAATTTATGAATATCGGAATTATTGGACTTGGAATTGTCGGGTCCGCCGTTAAATACGGTTTTGAAAAGCTCGGACACAAAGTTGTCGGGCACGACATAAAGAACGGGACGAAACTGACGGATGTTCTCGATTCGGAGATCATTTACCTTTGTCTTCCAACGCCGCAGGGTGCGGATGGCAACTGCGACATTTCCGTGCTTGAAGGCGTCGCGGCCGACCTGCTTCGTGAACACGGCTACGACGGCATCGTCGCGGTCAAATCGACCGTCACTCCGGGAACGACGGTCCGGTTTCAGGAAGAATTCGCAAATAAAAAGATATGCCACGTTCCGGAATTTCTTCGCGAACGGGCTGCGATCATCGATTTTACCGATAACCACGACGTATGCATCATCGGAACGGAGTCGGACGAAGTTTTCGAAAAGGTAAAGGAATCGCACGGCTACTACCCAAAAAAGTTCATCAAACTTGCTCCGACCGAAGCCGAGATCTCGAAATATTTCAACAACGTCTATAACGCTACGCTCATAACGTTTGCCAACGCATTCTATGAGCTGTGCCAGGCCAAGGGCGCCGATTATTCACGCGTCAAGAACGCCATGGTGCAGCGCGATCATATCTACAATAAATATCTCGACTGCAACGACAATCTGCGCGGGTTTGGCGGCATGTGTCTGCCAAAGGACACGGCGGCGATCTCTGCCCTCGTCAGGGAGCTGGGGCTGCCGATTGACTTATTCCAGGCGGTCGTTGACGATAACAAAAGATACAAGACCACAGTGTTTGAGGGGATGAGAAAGTGAAAATACTTGTTACCGGATCGGAAGGTTCGCTGATGCAGGAAGTGATCCCGCTTCTGATGGGGAAGGGCCATTCGGTCATTGGAATTGATAATTTTGCGCGCTACGGCGAGATCGAACGCGAGCGCAGCTATGAGTTTATTCGAGGCGACCTGACGGATCCTGTGTTTGTCGATAAGGTCGTCCGCGATGTCGATGCGGTAATGCAGGCCGCGGCCCTTATCTACGGCGTCGGCGGGTTCAACAAATATCCGGCGGACATCCTGTCGAAAGACATCAACCTGCATCAAAATATAATGCAGGCCATGCTCAAGAACGGCGTCAAAAAGATGGTTTACATCAGTTCGTCGATGGTTTACGAGCGTTGCCTGACGCACCCGAGCAAGGAAGAGCACGTTGATGAATCGCTTATCCCATCGACCGATTATGGCCTCAGCAAACTGGTCGGCGAACGCATTACGCGGGCCTTTCACCGCCAATACGGCATCGAATTCACCATCTGGCGCCCGTTCAATATCATTACGCCGCACGAGGTGGGCGAGAACGATCTTGGCCTAAGCCATGTTTTTGCCGACTACATCAAGAACATTATCAAAGAGAAAAAGACCGAGCTGCCGATCATCGGAGACGGCGAACAGGTCCGCTGTTTTACATGGATAGGTGACGTTGCACGCGGCATCGCCGATTTCTCGTTCGATGAGCGGGCGGCCAATCAAACATTCAATCTGGGAAATCCGGAACCGATCACGATGAAACAGCTTGCATCGATAATTTACGACGGGGCTCGTGTAAAGGATCTTATCAGCGGAAACGGCGGGCTTACATTTGTGACCGAAAAATCATTCCCCGACGACGTGCGGATACGGATACCGGATGTCAGCAAGGCAAAAGAGGTGCTCGGCTGGGAGCCGACGCTCAAGGTGGCCGAATCGGTTGAACGATGTCTGGAGTTGATGGTGTGAGCACTATCCGCCGCGTGGCGGTCGTTGCGCCCGTTCACAACCGCCGCGAACTGACGCTGCAATGCCTTCGCAGCCTGTCGCGGATCGACCGGTCGGGCCTCGACATGCAGGTCTTTATCGTCGATGACGGCTCGACGGACGGCACCGCCGCCGCGGTCCGTGAACAGTTTCCCGACGTTCGCCTCGTCCAGGGCACCGGCGACCTGTGGTACACGGCCGGGACAAACCTCGGCGTTCACGCGGCGTTAAAACACGCTCCTGATTATCTTTTGTGCATCAACGACGATTCGATATTTGACGAAAACAGCATTCAACGCCTTATCGAATGCGCCGAGAAACATCCGCGGTCGGTTGTCGGCGGTTTGCTTCTTTTGTGGGACACCCCGCACCGCGTTTTTCAGGTCGCCCCCGTCTGGAAAACGTGGAAGGGCGGCTGGCGGCATTGGCAGCGGCAAACTGTCTGGACCGTTCCGCAACAGGCCTGGGAAGTAGAGATGATCGTCGGCAATTGCGTCCTGTATCCGGCCGCCGTCTTTGCCGAAGCAGGTTTACTTAATCCGCGCATATCCGCTCAATACGGGGACGCCGAATTTACTACGAGACTTCGAAAACGCGGCTGGCGCCTGATTATAGAACCCCGTGCCCGCGTGTTCTGCCAGCC